>NZ_JASJFB010000748.1:0-1953 GCF_030065455.1 Microcystis sp. M53602_WE12
ATAAATTCTCTCTAGCATTTTCTGGCTCTCGGGGTTTAGGTCTCTAATCAATCTCATTGTATTTTCCTGCTGCTTCGTTTTTTTATGTATTATACTTCTTAATTTTTTATTTGGGTAATTAATTTTGCATGACTACTTATTGTGTACTTTGGTATTGTGTACTTTGGTTTTGTGTACTGGATAAATAAAAAATGAAGCCCGCCGTATAAGCGGCTCCGGCGGAACAAACACTCGAAACCATAGTTAACACCAAAGCCAACCCCAGCAAAATCAACAGCCACCGCTTCGGCAATCCCGCCGTCACCCCCGTCACCCCAGCAAACTTCGTCCCCGTCAAATTCGCCCGACTAAAATTTGCCCCGCGTATATCACAACCACTGAAATCCGCCCCTGTTAAGTCCGCACCGCGAAAGTTACCACCCCGCAAGGATTCCCCCCAGAAATCCCGCCGCCCGTTTTTGTACTGTTCAATAACTGCTGCTGCCTTCATCGCCTACGAAATTGCCATACTATGCCCTCAATCTTACTACAAGTCAGAAAGCGGGTTTCTTGAGAGAATCCGATTGATACTCCCACCCCAGCGCTTCGGGATTCTTGGTTCAACGAGTCCACGTTCAAAAACCTGGCATTTTTATGGGCAATCGCGTCAGTTTCCACACCTCGCGTTCTAGAATATATCTGGATTTCCCCCATAGATATCTACTACAATAGCCGAAAACCCCTATCTATCAATGGATACACCCATTAACCTTTCTTAATCTACTCATGTTTCTTGTAATATTTCTTAATAGACGGGGATGGAGTATATTTGCTAGAATTTACTGACCGTAATTCTCCTGTGCCAGAAAAGTAGATTTATTCAGCCAACCCTAGATAAGTAGCTGGTTATAATTAAATTATGGATTGTGGGTTCGATCCCCCCTGCCCCCCTTGATAAGGGGGGTGTCTGAGAACTTTTAACACCTACCTACTTAGAAAGCCACTTAAGTAATTTTCTATGGAGAGTTAAATTATAAACCTCTTGCATAATTAATTTTTCAGGGTTCAAAAACGGCAAAAATAAGGATTAAATTGCATAAAATATGTAAATAGACCATTTAATTAATTATTATTCATTCTTAATTCTTAATTCTCCTGACTACTGACTCCTGGCTACTGACTCCTAACCCCAACAACAATTTTTGATTTTTACAAGAGGTCTTATGTCGTCAACTGCCTACGAAACTGATTATAATCAATGGCTAAAAGAGACGGTAAAACAGTTACAAGAGCGTAATTTTGAGCAGGTGGATTGGGATAATTTAATTGCAGAAATCGAGAGTATGGGGAAAAGTGATAGACGAGCTTTAATGAGTCTGTTAACCCGTCTTATCGAACATCTTTTAAAGCTGGCTTATTGGCAAGAAGAAAAAAAACGGTCAGGTAATCATTGGGCGGCAGCAATAGTCAATTTTCGCGCCCAAATTCAGCATCGTTTAGAAGATAGTCCCAGCTTACGGCCAGAATTAGCAGCTATGTATGATAAAGTTTATCCAGTGGCGATTAAATCAGTTTCTCAGCTTTTTTCCCTCAATTCAGACGCTCATATATCCCTCGAACAAACATTAGATGATAATTGGTTTCCCCCGGCTGAAAAATAGTTCTTAATTAGGAGTAATACTAAATCCGTTGAGTATAGGCTAGTTATGAAAGACAAAGATATAAATTTGCTTGCGGACTTTGCCGACCATAGCCAGTTGAAGTATAGGTAATGATTCGGTAGTAGTGGCCTAGCTCTCTTGCTTACCTGGTATGAATTGTGTAAAATATTTATGAATAAAAATAATTGGAACCCGCTCAGTCTTTAAACCTCTAGCTTGCTCATGACTTTTCTGATAAATATCTTTTTCTGGCTCCTGTCTGGCTTACTCAAATATCAGTCTAGCACCGAACAAAATCCCCCCTTCACCTCTA
>NZ_JASJFB010000451.1:0-4692 GCF_030065455.1 Microcystis sp. M53602_WE12
AAAGAAAAACTTGATTAATAATGTACAGGATTAATTCTACTACAAAATTGGAAGGAGGAGGCAACCATCGACCCCTACCTCCTACACTCCGAGAATGATTATTATTCTTGAGCATGAATAGTTTATTTTTTGGAAGTCCCTTGGTTAGCCTGACCGTCTCCCGGACTAATCACCCTGAGCTTATTGGGCCGTTCCAGGGTGACATCGGCGATCGTTGTGTACACCAGAGGTGGGCCGATACGACTGGGACTCTCGTAGGTGATAGTGGCGGTAAAGGCCAGGGAACGAGCGGCACTTAAGCGATCGCTCATTTGCTTGAGAATTGCTAGGGCCTTGGGTTCAATTTTTGCGGGAGTTTCTGCTGAGACCGGGGAAACGATTCCCAGCCCAGAGGAGCTAATTAGACCCAGTAAAAGGATTTTTGGCAGAAAATTCATGGCAGCTCTGAAAATCTAGTTTTTGTTAATGTGCTTAGACTGCTCGCAAAAATAACCGAGGAATTATTAATTAAACTGGTGACTTGTTTTTTGATTGATTGATGGCTTTTACCGCTTCTGTTGCTGGAGAACCTCCATTTTATTTCTCAATTCTAAGATTTGGTTGTTTTCATCAGCAAAAGTTTATAAATTTGACCTGGGGGAAGTCAGGGCATTGTTCTGTCGAAAAAGAGTCACGACTCGAGGTAATAAGTAGGGAGGCACAATTATTTGTAGGATGGGTTAGCGGTAGCGTAACCCATGCGGGCGTTGGGTTTCATGCTTCAACCCAACCTACGTTCATCTTATATTTAATTCCACCCACCCACTTAGATGGTAGTTTTCACAATTTCGACATTCAAGATTGTAGCGTGTCATCAAAATTTTTCTTGCCATCTCACGCCAAAATCGCGATAATCTTCACAGTTTCCTTTCGCCGACTTGTTCTCTAATGAGATGAAATATATCCCCCTGCTTCGGGTTAATACTTTGTTACCCTTTGTTACGTTTCTTCATCGCATCGGTTCCCCCACGGAAAAATTATTAGAGGAGGTAAAATTACCCTTATTTGCGCTCGATCATCCCGAATCTTTAATCCCACGTCATCAGGCCTTCTCGTTGATCGAGAAAGCGGCGCACAGAGAAGGTATAGACAACTTAGGATTATTAGTAGGGAAGGCAACTTCGATCGCTGATTTAGGGACTTTCAGGCGAATTATTTGTCAGTCTTTGACTGTCTATGATGCTTTTAATACGGTCAAAAACATGATCACTGCTAACAATTCAGGGGAAATATTCTGGATTAAAGAACAGGAAGAAACCGCTTATTTTTGTCAGCGTTATCTCCACAATCAGGAGGTTAATTGTCATTATGCTGCCCAATTTGCTTCAAGACTGATGATCGAATTAGTTAGTATCGCCCTAGGAAAATTATGGCAGCCACCGACAATTTATCTTCAGGGTGAGCGGGGCTGCGAATTAAAAGATGAATCTTTAAGCAGAACTAAAATTCGTGCGGGAATGGGATTTACCGCTATTGTTTTTCCTCGTTCTTTTCTGAGTTTACCTCTTAAATTTTCCGTAGCTTTAGATAATAAACCGAGTCAAAAAGATCGGGAAAATCTCTATTCTTCCTCCCCTGTACAGAATATATAGCGGTTCTCGCATCTGTGCGGCACACTTAAACCTTTGCTGATTAAGCTGTTCAGGATCGGGAATGTACCTCTTGTGAATCAGAAACGCTATAAGTGGCTCTTTAAAACAGGTGATTACTCCTCTTTTACCCAACGGTTATCCCGATATTAACTTAGCCAAAGAAATCACCGGCATGAGTGTCCGTACCCTACAAAGAAGGTTAGGAGAAGAAGGTTTAACCTATACTCAGGTAGTGGAAAAAATTCGTTTTGAGCAAGCAGTTTTGTGGCTGCAGGAACCCCAGATAAAATTAATTGATATTGCCATGGAATTAGGTTACAGTGATACCGCCCATTTTACTCGCGCTTTTAAGCGTTGGACAGGATTATCACCTCGGGATTTTCGTCGTCAAAAATTGGCTAATTATCAATAGACCTCTAGAGGAGGGGTAGGGGCCAGTGTTCTCGGAGTCTGGACAAGAAAACACCAAGAGATTGAACAAAATTAATTACACCTATGGAAGGGACTATTGCAAGAGTGCCTATCCTAACCAAAAAATTAAGGCTCTCTTGGTTTAGCTTGGTTAAATATGGCCTAGCATACAGTTTTTCTCAGGTGATCCCAGAAAGATTAAGGATAAACCACGGAGGCACAAAGAACACAGAGAGGAAGACAGATTCGAGCGGTAAAACTTATCACTTACATTCCAGCAGAGGATGTCAGCTTGTTCCAAATTCAGGCGTTGAGAAGTTTATGCCACTTTTCTGATCGGCTTCTGGCAAAAGTCAAAAAGTAATCAATAATGATATGCAAGGGTTAATTATTGCTCCTATGGCAACAGTGCCTCTTGCCTGACTTGCACCAGAAGTCTGTTTGTAGCTTCGGAAATTGTCAAAACCGAGATGTAGTTACTCATTGAACACCACAAAGGCTAATATATGGAGTGTTATTTATGAGCCATTTATCCCTATCCGAACAGATTACTGAGGAACTTCTGGCAATCCTGATCGAAGAAGAAGTCACCTATCCCTGGGATGTAACCGCTGTTGAGAGTCATGATCCCTTAGACCTGACAGAAACGCCCTTTTCTCTGTGTGAAGGACTAGAAGCGACGGCGATCAAAGCACAAGCTGATAGATTCTTTAACAGTTTACACCAAAAATTCCCGACAGTTTCCGTTTCACCCCGGTCTAATATCTTTGATAAATTTGCCTCTTTATTGCCGGCCGAACATTTAAATCGTCTAGTAGAAAGCGCTGAAAATCTAGTTGATAGTCAATTAGACAACCTTGATCGCCTTGTTGTTTGTCTTAGCGATCTCTTTCCCCAATGGTCTCCAGAAGATTTACAGGTTTTTGCTCGTCCCTACGCCTATACTATGCGTAATGGCCAGAGCGAAACGACTATCGAAACCGAAAATTGGCAAAATCTTTCCGAAATTGAACAAATTCGCCGGAGTGCAGCCATTGCCAGCCAGATTTTCCGCGACTTGTCTTCTCCTGAATAATCATCTCATTTTATTTTGCACGACTACATTAGGTTACACTTCATCTTTATGAGAAACGCTATATCTCTTTATCTGATTTTTTGCTTTTTGTTTCTACCCGTCAGAAAGATTCTATAACTTGTGATTAACTTTGAAAGCACTTTTTAGGGTTGGATGCGTCTGATGACGCATCCTATATTTTCAAAGTTTCTTACATTTTGCTGAGAATACGCTGGACTATATCCATTCCCGTGAAGGCTTGCCAGCCAAAAAGACCTAAAATGACGGCATTAAGGGTAATATGGGTGATTCTGGCCAATTCATTGCCTTTTTGCATTAAAGGTACTAAAGCGGCACTGATCGAGATTAAACCCACCATCCCTAAACCCGCCAGCAGATGGGGACCGACAAATAATTTACCGTTATTAATATAAGTTACCGCCATACCCCCGATCGTCCCCAACACCATTAAAGCGAGGATTAGGGAGCCAATTTGATAGTGTTTAGTGCGAAAATCCTTGGGCAATAATTCTTTTTTTAGGTCTTTATCTGCTGTACGCGTCCGTCGCCATTGTAGCCCCGAATAGAGGGCATAGATAGTTAATCCTAATAAAACCCACATTAGAATGGGATGGCCAAATTGTGACCAAGTTTTTACGGCACTGGGAATCTCGAAGTTCATAGTTGTCTGTTCTCATCAAAGATCGCTTCTTATTGACACTCCCGTCACTAAAAGCGAGGGATTCTTGGTTCATAGAGTTTCCCTAATCTGACAGGACGTATCCAACATTCGCCAGAGGGAATCTCTCCCCCCCAACCGACGTCGGGGGGTCAAACGGTTTAATCTTTTTTCCGCTTGGCGATAGTATTGCGGTATTTCTACCGTTTCCCCATCACTATTAGCGTAGAAAACTTTTAAGCCTACATCCAATCCTACACATCTTTTAGTCGGTTCTAAGGGTTTTGCCTATTCCCGAATATCAACGCTAAGGCAGAATTGGACATAGTAACCGTCTGCTCGTTTAACAATCCTAACTCGTTTAATTTGGTCTATAGGGTAAAAGTTTAAGTCTCTAGTTCCTTTCAGTTTAACCGTGCCAAGATTTTTCTTATCTGTGAAAGTAATTTTTTTCTATCCTCCGATAGTTGACCGCCACAGTTTTTATATTCCACAGAACGATTATTTTTCTGAAACTTGGGATAACCTTTTTTACCTTTTATTTTTTTCTGACAATTGTCATAGAAACGGGCAATCGCTGACCAGTCCCGTTCTGCCGATGCTTGTCTAGCCGTAGAATTTAGAGTATCGACAAACTTGAACTGTTGGGCGAGAACTGCACAATATTTATTGAGAGAATATTTATCGATTTTGTCTTCTCTCTTGGCATCCATCCAAAGCCTTAATGCTTTGTTTCTGATGAATTGTACTGTACGAATAGCTTCATCTATGGCAGAAGACTGACTTGGTTTGACCACTGCTTTCATTTCTAAGATAATCATTGTTTATCGACCTCAAACAACTTATTTTAAGTTAACCTATACAGCAGAGATTGTCAAGATTTTAGTCGTGCTTCGCTCTTTTATATTGGTCGGGGT
>NZ_JASJFB010000325.1:0-1635 GCF_030065455.1 Microcystis sp. M53602_WE12
GGTTTAACCTGAGCGACTTAGTTTTTGCTGCGCTTTTTTCTGGCTTGAGATTTTAGGTTCGACAGCAACTCCTTGATTGTTTTTTGAGTTACCCCTTGACAATCAAGACAGTCGCTACGATCTACTGATTATTTATTCCCCTTTTTGCATGAGTGCATGAGTAGAAAAGGGGTTTCTCGGAGAAACCCCTTTTCTGTGGGTTACTCAAGGGATTTAGGATAATATTGGTGCGTTACGTCGCGTATGTAATTAATGTAAATTAAATAATATTGTGGCGCTCCTAACGCACCCTACCTACTGTATCTCCCCAGTGAGTATAGGCTACATATCAGGACAGGCACTCATGCAAGAGGCAAAACGGAGAATAAATAATCAGTTTTTAATAAGCGGATTTAGTACAAAAGTCGTTTAGCATGATACGCTATCTAACCTTAGTGCGATCGCTTTGAACTTTTCCTATTCCCTTTGAGTTGCTTGTCTAACCTGTTCGATCTCTAATTCTAAAGCTTGTGCTATCTGTTCAAAGTTCAATCCTAAGGCCAATAAACGAGGAATAGAGGCTAATTTTGCCGCTAATTCGCCTTCTTGTCGGCCTTCTTGTCGGCCTTCTTGTCGGCCTTCTTGTCGGCCTTCTTGTCGGCCTTCTTGTCGGCCTTCTTGTCGGCCTTCTTGTCGGCCTTCCTCTCTACCTTCCTCTCTACCTTCCTCTCTACCTTCCTCTCTACCTTCTTCTAAAGCTTCCTGATACACTTTAGTTTGTTTTAAATCACTTAAACTAAACATCGCCTCTATCTCCTTTCTACTGACTTGGGGTAACTTATAAACCAAGATTGTCTCTATCAATTCTAAAAGTTCTTGCTGTTGTTTGACCTTAGGTAATTCTTGTCTAATCCGTGGAATTAATTGTTTTCCTTGCTCGATCGCTCTGGCGGTTGGTGCTATAATTAATTGTAACATTGATATTCCCAGGGATTCCCCTTCCCTTAATTCCTCGAGATAAAAACGTAAAATTCTGCCTGAGTTGATTAACTCCCCATAACGAGCCGTCTCTACGCTTTCCACTGAACGCCGAGGATAAATAACTACTCCCTGCCAGTTGTTGCTTAAGTCCGTTTGGTGGAGATAGAGGAAGATTTCACTAAAGAAACGGGAATAAAACCTATTATCTTTCTGAAATTGTACTTCTAGGAAATAGATAGGCTGATTGGGTGTATCAGGCAAAAAGACTCCATCGAGACGAAAGGACAATTGTTTAACTTCCACCGAGGAGAATTGATAAGAATTGGCGATTTCGGGGGGAAGGTTCAACAAATCAAAGAAACAAGCGGGAAATCTTTGCAAGAGTTGATAGAAAATACTGTCAGTTTTCACGCAATTAAACTCAAAAAGATGGCTCTATTTTAGATGACGAAGTAAAAGCTTTTTCGGTAACTTGTCCCCAATTAAGAGAAAGCTTCAGGTATTTTCGGGGTTGCCGATTTTTACTTGATGGCTACCGGCAATTGTATCAATTTGTCAAAGTTTGAACTTTTCCTATTCCCCTTGAGTTGCTTGTCTAACCTGTTCGATCTCTAATTCTAAAGCTTGTGCTATCTGTTCAAAGTTTAATCCTAAGGCCAATAAACGAGGAATAGA
>NZ_JASJFB010000586.1:0-1414 GCF_030065455.1 Microcystis sp. M53602_WE12
GATGGTCGAGGGAATCAACAATAAACTTAAACTAATAAAACGGAGAGCCTATGGCTTGAGAAACTTTCGGAATTTTTGGGTTAGAAGTATGTTGTCTTGGCATCTTGTATGTTGATTTAGCATAAAGAGTAACGAAGAGCCTAAAATTGGCTAATTCAGGAGTTATTATTTATTATGCTAGAACAAATGATGAAGATGTTAGAAGGGCAACAAATAAACTCTTATCGTCTTAATAAGTTTCTTGGTGCGGGTGGTTTTGGTGGTGTATTTCATGCTAGTGAAAGGGGGGATCCGCGCCCCCCTTATCAAGGGGGGATTAAGGGGGGATCCGCGCCCCCCTTATCAAGGGGGGATTAAGGGGGGATCCGCGCCCCCCTTATCAAGGGGGGATCAAAGGCACAATCTATCTTCAATTTAATAATTATAACCACTCACTTAATAGGATAGTTACACAACGTAAAAATTGGTTAATTCAGGAGTTATTATTATGCTAGACCAAATGATGAAGATGTTAGAAGGGCAACAAATAGGCCCCTATCGTCTTAATAAGTTTCTCGGTGCGGGTGGTTTTGGGGGTGTATTTCATGCTAGTGAAATGGTCAGAAATACATCGGTCTAAGAAGTTGCCATTAAAGTTATCCCAGAAAGTAGCGATGATAAATTAATTGAATTAACAAATGCCAGAAAGTTAGAACATTCTAATTTAATTAAGGCTTATTCGGTGGGGGAATTTACTTTTTTCAATACGGAGATGCTTTATTTAGTGATGGAATTGGCACAGGGTAGCCTAGAAAATCACATTGCCAAAGGCGGTTTGTCAGCGGATGAGATTAAAAATATTACTGCTCAAGTCGCCCAGGGCTTAAATTATCTTCATGGACAAAATAAAGTCCATCGAGATTTAAAACCGGGTAATATCCTCAAGGTTAATCAACAATACAAGTTAGCATATTTTGGCTTAATTAGAACCTTAAATAACAAAAGCCACACTCAAACCGTCCACAATAGCGGTACAATTATTTATATGCCTCCCGAAGCCTTTAGGGGGGATATTTCCTCAGCTTGGGATCTGTGGTCATTGGGTATTATGTTAATCGAAATGACGACTAATCAACTTCCCTATAAGTTTAATAATGATATTCACCAGTTAATGGCAAAGGTGATGAATTGTGAGCTACAAATCCCCAGTTTACCGAAAGAGTTTAAACCGATTATTGAAGGGTGTTTGCAAAAAGATAGAAAACAAAGATGGACAGCACAACAGGTTTTAAATCTGAGAGGGGGACAAGCGAGCTAGAAGGTAGATAGGGCAAGCGATATCGCTCTTTGTCCTTTGATGTAATCCTTCAACCGATAGCGGCTAATTTGCATTAGCTCTTCTATATTTTTTGGGAACATTTGATGTAGCTGGAGC
>NZ_JASJFB010000219.1:0-22724 GCF_030065455.1 Microcystis sp. M53602_WE12
ATCGCTGGTCCCTCTGATTAGAACCAGCGGAGAAAGTTTTAGGGGAATTTGACGGGATTTAACTATTTTTCTCGATAACGGTTGAACTCAGCCGCGATGGGTTGGAGTGCGACGGCAAATATTTTTATAATCCTCTAGCATGGTGCGTTCCCCAAAAATCTATTGGTGGAGCAGTAGAAGTTGCATTAGGGAACGCACCCTACGCGATCGGCGATCTGCTATGCAGTGACTTCGGCATCGCACTGGGGTGTTGAGTCCGTCGGCTGCAAACCCTGGTTAGACAACTGATAGCCGTTTGACTTTGATATTGCCAATTGTCTGCTCTGCTTGCCATAGATCGTATTGCATTTGCTGATTGAGCCAACTTTCAGGAGATGTATCGAAAGCTTTCCCTAAGCGAATTGCCATTTCGGGGCTAATACCTGCCCTACCATTTAAGATGGCAGATAGGGTTTTTCGACTTACACCCAATGCTTCAGCAGCCTCAGTCACAGTCAGATTCAAAGGTTCGAGACAAAGTTCTTTAAGAACTTCACCAGGATGTGGTGGATTATGCATTTTCATCAGTGGTAGTCCTCAAGATCGACATCACAAGCATCAACACCGTCAAAGGTGAAAGTGATCCGCCAGTTTCCAGATACTCTCACCGTCCAGGTTCCTTTACGTTGCCCTGCCAGTTCATGAAGTACCAATCCGGGTAAGCAATTATTGTAGGTTGGGTTGACGCAAGGAAACCCAACAAAGAGTAACCTTTGGGGTGGTTGGGTTTCGCTTTTTCAAGCGAATTAAGCTATTTTCGCCTCAGTATTGTTTCGCTCAACCCAACCTACGAGGCTATTTTTAATATATCTCGTGGGTAGTGCGTTACGACGGATTGCTAGTCCTAAGTAAGAGCAGAGATTGTCGCCGTCTAACGCACCCTACTGGACTATTAATTACACGGAAACTTTCCGTATATCACGCCCAAAAGCGTGTTATCCAGATTAGCCTACTGCTAGTGGAGCAGTAGGAGCCACATTAGGGAACGCACCCTACAGCGATGGCCATCATACTGACAGTGGGAGCAGTCTAACGGTTGATCTGAGCGGCGGCAGATAGCCTCGGCATCACCCCCAATATCTCCCGTCCGTCCGCTCCAGCGCGTTGTTAGCCCGCTTTCGGCACCACGCGATGAGTCTAGAGGCAGACTAGATCTAGATCGCCAAAACTGATTTAAGCTGCCGATACAGATCTGAAACTGTATCGAGAAAATCAGGCTCATCTCTATCACACAGCCAACCCTTGCTGTACCACTTATGATAAGGAACGTGAACAATCTTCCAACCAGCCCGTTGAAGGATATCAATCCGTGAGAGATGACTTTCGGAGTAGGTGTAGCCACCTTCAGCAAAGTGATGTACACCATCAACTTCTATTGCACAACATTCCTCGTTTAGAGAGTTAAAGATAACAAAATCCAGTCGTTTGCTACAACTCTCAACCTGATTATAAATTTTCAATGATTCAGAGCCATGACTCTGAACAAATTCTTTGAGGTACTCTAGTACCTTAAACTCAAATTCAGATTCAACTTTTGATTCATCAAATCTCCAACTGAGCCTGTTGTCTAAAACTGTTTGTTGTTGAACGGGTTCTACCAAGCTACCTTCATTAACTGGATAACCGAAATTCTGCAAATACTCCTTTAGTAAATGAGCAGTTTTAGGTATTCCGCCATAGATAAGATAGGTATAATTTACAGCGCGACTGGTTGCTACATTAAACCGATTAGGGTTTTCATAGTGACCTTTTGCCCATCTATTGTTAGTTCCATCAAGCCCTAGAGTTATAATTATTATGTTCTTTTCATTTCCCTGAAACTCTTCAGGTGTGCCAACAAACAATTGATAATCTTTCCATTCATCATCAGAAAATTTTTCTTGAAGTCGTTCTCTAATGGCATTTCTTTGCTGAGTTAAGAACGACAAAACCCCAATTGTTGGTTTATTTCTAATCGTAAAGCCATGATGACTCAATGGTTCTTGTAGGTAGCTATTTTGACGGATCAAGCCACTGAGCTTGTTGATGAGTTCTTCAATTTCTTCAGGAACAAATTTTGTAGTCAATTCTCTTTGACCACCAACCTCAACTGCCTCAAAGCAAGACTTATTAACGTTTTTACCTACCTCTGTCATAATTAATAGGCTATCGTCGTAAAAGGTTTTGCTTGTAAATCTAGCTAGTTGAGGCATAGAACGAAAGTGTTCATTGAGAGTCACTTTTGGAATGGTAAAGTAATTATCTTGATTTATAATAAAATCAAGAATTGAAGATTTGCTTACAATTAGATCCTTTCCTTCTGCTTTTTCATAGGAAATAACCTGATTCAATCCTGCAAAGCAATGGTTCCAAATAAGTCTTTCAAACTTTCTATTCAGTGAGAATAAACCTGCTGCATTTAAGCCAAGTTGCTTATCGTCTCCTACCACACAAAAGCTTCTACCTCTATAAAAAGCAGGTATTATTTCTGCAATATTGACTTGAGAAGCCTCATCAACAATGACGAGATCAAAGATTTCATTTTGAAAAGGTAGAAATTGACCAATATCCTTAATTTCACCAGCCCAAAGCGGGAAAACACTGGTAAGTCTGTTGTAGTCAATCCTACTCATGGCTTCCAAGACTCTAGTTTGATTTGTCCACCTTAGAAGCTTCCGAAATGCATCAGTGACATTTTGATTCTGTTGTAAGTTTCTGGTAAATTGATATTCAATTAGCTGCTTAATATATTGTCTCTTTTTATCTAGCAAGACTTGCTCTTGCTGCTGAATCACTTTCCTTATTTGACTTAAACTAGGATTAATTCTACGTCGAATAGATACAGATTCGGTATAAGAACTATTCACTTTAAAGAGCAATTCTAGATATAGAGGAATTTGACCGAGTTCATTTCTTGAAAATCTAGTCTTGTCAGCTTTTAGTCCATCAACACACTGCTTGTAGAAGCGTCTTATATAAATAAAATCTTTACGCTTAAGATTCCCTGATGAGAGTTTTTTTTGAAGTTTATCAATATTTTTTATGAACCAATCTTTACCTGATTCATGAATTTCTTCCTCTCTTAAATCAAGTTGCTTTGTGTAGTTTCGGTCAAAGATATCAGCAAAATGATTTCTTTCTTTTAGATATAGATCGTTCGCCCGATAGAATTCATTTTCTGTATCTAAAGCTCTTTTCAATTGATCTCTGTGCTTTGCAAGCCCTTGATCTAGATCTATAATTTCTTGATGCAAGGAATCAAGTTCTTGTTTCTGCTTAGAAATATGACTAAGTAAATTATGTGCATTAACTCCCGAAGATTTTGCTTCAATATAAGCTTGAAGCTGCTTACGTTCTTGGCTTTCAGAGCCTACGTAAATGACGGTGTTTTTACCCAAAAAATCTTCTAATTTTCTACGAACGACATCAATAGCAGCCTTTTTTTGAGAAACAAATAATACTTTTTTGTTTAGCAGTAAGGCTGAAATCATTATTGCTACGATAGTGTAAGACTTCCCCGTACCAGGAGGTCCCTGGATATAGGAAATTTCACGCCGCCAAGCATTGTATAGAGCATCCTTTTGGCGATCAGAAAGAGGTAGTGGCAAATAGGCAACTGCCTTATCAATTGATAAACATTCGGTTAAATCGCTATTAAATTCAACAGATTCATTCTGCAAAATTCCTTTAAATAGCTTTTTCAGAACTTGATTTTGAAATGGCATTTAGCTAACCTCTGAAATCAGTTTTCGTAGTGCTGTATAAGTTGATAGTTGCCCAGGTGAGCTAGCAACATAAAAAAATCGATGATTGTAGAAGGTCAACTCTACAGTACCTAGCTTCTCTAGCTTCTGAAGAGTGAAGTCTTCCGTTGAAGGGTGTATTTGATTGAACTCAGGGATTTTTTCATGGATTCGTCGAAAAGTTTGGTCTGCTAATGAATTAGTCGTCAATTTTACACTCTCATGCCTGAGAATATCCTCTAAACTATTTTCTATATCTTCTAGAACTTCAAGCTTGTTGGCATCAACACCTGCACTCTGAAATCCCATTCCCTCATCTTCTTCTTCATCAAGATCTTGCTCTAAAACCAGAGTAATTAAGTCATAATTTAGACTCACCGAATCCAATTCAATGCTATAAGTCAATGACCTGCCGTTTTCATCTAGATCAGTTTTGACGAGGAAATAAATTAATGGTGCGGCAACATACTTCTTGACTTGCTTCTTCTTGAATGAACCAGCGATCAAGCCATTTCCCAGGAAAAGTTGGCGATCACTTTCCTTTTCAAGATAATTTCTGACATCACGCAAATACTGAGAATCTACATCTGCATCTTCAAAGGGTCGATAGTAGTGAGGGCTTTTCTTAGTTTTTCCATAAAGAGTGTTTTCCATCCCAGTACGCAGGCTAATTTTGCGACTCATTTCTTGAAGATAAGATAAGTACGCATGAACTACCTCGGATGATTCTTCTGAGTGTTTGGAATCCATATTTTTAAAATCTAACTGATTCTTCCAAGCTGTTTTTCAGCGCTTCAAGCTTATCTGCAACCGTTTGAAGTTTCCCTACTTGCAGATCCCCACCTCCACGTAGGAGTTCATATAAACTAGAAATATTTTTCTTTAGTATCTCAAGCGTATCAATAATTGCCTGGAGTCTCCCAATTTGTAGGTCTCCACTCCCACGTAAAAGTTCATATACTTTGTCGATAGATTTGCTTTGAGCATCAATTAGTTCAACTAACTTTTGCTCTATAGCTTGATTTCTTTGTATTAGACGTTCAAGCTGTTTGTAGATATCTGAATCAGATTCAGTCCGTTTCTTAGCGTTAGTGTTTAGACTTTTCTGTATTTGCAAAAGAATAAATGCAAGAATTGCAGTTGAGATTGCTGATACGGCTGAGAAAATTACCAAGGCTAGTTCCATCTTTGAGACTCTTTGGGTAAAACGATCCTTAGCACAGGATAACAAAAACTGTTGTGAGAGGCACTTGCCGATGACTTTACCGTAGCTTGATGCTTAACGCCGACAGGTAGCCCCTAAACTACTGCCTCACAGATAACCTTGCGGGCTAACTATTGATTATACGGAAATTTTCTGTATAACACTCCTGAAAGTAATGATATGGGTCAACTTTCGGCATATCACCCCATTTAGGCGCGATCTCCAGAACTTTTCCGTATATCACGCCCAAAAGCGTGTTAGCCAGATTAGCCTACTGCTAGTGGAGCAGTAGGAGCCACATTGGGGAACGCACCCTACGGCGATGGCCATCACAATAATTATATACTAGACGGATTTTTTCCATACAACACCCCAAATACAGATTTTCTGGCTCTTCGTTACTTGTTATGGTTCGATAGGGTGGCATAAATCGACTAAATCCTTATCTGGCAAGAGATTTAATTGATTAGTTCGCTCTAGATCAAAAACAATTGACAAAAATCGCCAAACGTCTTTCTCTATAAGGGTTCCATCCCTTATAACCCCCGTACATTGCATAACACAAACCAAAGAACCCATTTCGTCGCCGTGCCTAGAATTTTATTGTCTAGTACAGCATCGCTACCATAGCATGATCGATTTAACTTGACTAGGAATGGATAAAGGCAAATAATCAATTAATCGATCGAGATCAAGACTCAATGTCTGATAACTTGTTATTGGTGGGGTAGGGAATCACCTAAGTCACCCTGTTGAATTATTGATTGTCACTAAAAATGTTTAAGCGATCGCTTTTCTTGCCCCTGTTAATTTTATCCCTTAGTTGTACGCTGCTTTTTAGTGCTTGTCGTCAACAAACAGCTAATAATCCCCCAGCAACGACCAATAATAATTCAGAAACTTTAAAACTTTTGTATTGGCAAGCACCGACGATTTTAAATCCCCATCTCTCCACGGGATTTAAAGACTCAGAAGCGAGTCGCATTACCTTAGAACCTTTGGCTAGTTTCGATGAAAAAGGGGAATTAGTTCCTTTTTTAGCGGCAGAAATTCCTACTATTGAAAATGGGGAAGTTGCCCGGGATGGTAAATCGGTGACATGGAAGCTAAAAAAAGATATTAAATGGTCAGATGGTACTCCTTTTACTGCCAAAGATGTCATCGCTACCTATAATTTTATCACCAATCCGAAAACCGGTTCTACTAGCGCTGGCAATTATGAAATAGTTAAAAGTGTGGAAGCGATCGATCCCCATACAGTTAAAATAACTTTTAAGCAAGTTAATCCCGCTTGGTCATTAGTTTTTGTGGGGACAGAAGGGATGATTTTACCAGCACATCTCTATGAAAAGTATAGCAATGAAACGGCACGCCAGGCCCCTGCTAATTTATTACCGGTGGGAACTGGCCCCTATAAAGTGGTAGAATTTAAACCGGGAGATACGGCGGTTTATGAACCAAATTCTTTTTTTCGAGAAGCGGATAAATTAGGTTTTCAAAGAATAGAATTAAAAGGAGGAGGTGATGCAACTTCTGCGGCACGAGCGGTTTTACAGACACAGGAGGCGGATTATGCCTATAATTTGCAAGTAGAGGCTAAGGTTTTAAGTGATTTAGAAAAAGCGGGTCGGGGTCAGTTAATATCTAGTTTCGGTTCTTTGATTGAACGAGTTTTATTTAATCTGAGCGATCCTAATCAAGCTACTCCTGAAGGTGAGAGGTCTAGTATTAAGTTTCCCCATCCTTTTTTGAGTGATGTAAAAGTAAGAGAAGCTTTATCTTTAGCCGTTGATAGAGATACTATTGCCACGCAGCTTTATGGTATTACTGGGAAAACAACTCCCAATTTTATCGTGATGCCATCGGAATATAATTCTCCCAATACTAGCTATGAATTTAATCTAGAAAAGGCTAAGAAATTACTAGATGATGCGGGATGGAAAGATAGTAATGGTGATGGCACTAGGGATAAAAATGGGGTAGAAATGAAATTAGTTTTTCAAACTACCGTCAATCCTCTCCGTCAGAAAACCCAAGAAATTATCAAACAAAGTTTACAAGCGATCGGGATAGGAGTAGAATTAAAAACTGTTGATGCCAGTATTTTCTTTTCTAGCGATCCTGCTAACGATGACACGGTAGAAAAGTTTTATGCTGACCTACAAATGTACACTACCGGTAATAATAGTCCCGATCCGAAAGCCTATTTTAAAACCTTTACCTGTAGCGAAATTCCCCAAAAAGCTGATGGTTGGGCCGGTGATAATTATGCTCGTTATTGTAATCCTGAATACGATAAATTATGGCAAGCTTTTAGTCAAGAATTAAACCCAGAAAAACGGCGAGAAATAGCGATTAAAATGAATGATATGTTAATTAATGATTTTGTGATTATTCCCCTAGTTCATCGTGCCGATGTGGTGGCAATTAGCAATAGTTTGTCGGGGTTTGAATTAACTCCCTGGGATAGAAATACTTGGAACATCAAGGACTGGAAGCGTAGTAAATAAATGCTCAAATATTTTCTGATAAGATTATTATTTTCGATTCCCACTCTTTTAGCTATTAGTATGGTGGTTTTTGGCATTTTGGCCCTAGCGCCGGGGGATCCGATGGGGGAATTTGCAGCTAATCCCGCTATCACCGAAGCGGTGCGAGAAAATATTCGCAAAAGTCTCGGATTAGATCAACCGCTTCCCGTGCGTTATGTCAAGTGGTTGTTAGCATTTCTTCAAGGAGATATGGGCTATTCTTTCACCAGTCGCAGCCCGGTTTTTACCCTCATTTGGCAGCGTTTACCCACAACTCTCTGGATTGTCGGTATTGCCTATATTTTCGGGGTTTTAATCGCTTTTCCTTTGGGCGTAATTTCAGCAGTCAAGCGCTATTCTTGGTTAGACAAAATCATCTCTACTTTTTCGATGCTTGGCTTTTCTTTACCCACCTTTGTGACGGGATTATTATTAATTATTATCTTTAGTGTGCAGTTAAACTGGCTACCATCTTTTTATAACAGTACCCTAGAAATTAGCGATTTTAATAGTTTGATCGAGCAGGTTAAACAGTCAATTATGCCCGTAACTGTATTAAGCTTATATCAAGGGGCGATGTTGATGCGTTTCGTGCGTTCTTCCGTAACCGAAGAAATTCACCAAGAGTACGTTAAAACTGCCTTAGCCAAGGGACTAACTAATTTTTCTGTCCTCACTAAGCATATAGTTCGCAATGCTTTAATTCCCGTTGTCACCCTGATTGCTCTTGATATTCCCTCAATTTTTACTGGAGCTTTAGTCACAGAACAAGTGTTTCGTGTGCCGGGTATCGGTGCTTTATTAATTGATTCTATTTCCCGCAGTGATACCCCCGTAGTGATGGCGATTACCTTTATCTATGGGATTTTAATTGTTATCTTTAACTTAATTGCCGATTTAACCTATAGTTGGCTCGATCCGCGAGTCAGATATTAACTATGAACATCATGCGATCCTTACACACGGGGATTTTAGTCACCGATCTAGAAAAAGCCGTTAACTTTTACGAAAATGTTCTAGGATTGACTAGAATTGATCGCCCTTTTCAATACGATGGGGTTTGGTATCAAGTGGGAGATTATCAAATTCATTTAATTGTCGATACCAATTATCAAAACTACCGTCCCAATCCCCAAAAATGGGGACGCAATCCTCATATTGCCTTCGCTATTGATGACGTGGCGGCCATGGGTAACTATCTAGAAAGTCAAGGTTATACAATTCAAATGAGTGCCTCGGGTAGAAAGGCCTTATTTGTCAGTGATCCCGATGGTAATATCCTAGAAATGAGCCAAATTTAGCCTGAAAAATTCCCCGATATGTTAGACCAATTACAGACTCAACTCTATCACCTTGAACAATACGCCGATCGCTTAGTGACTTCCCAACTAACTCACCTTAGTTTTGTCAGTATTGCCGTGATTTTTCTAGCCGGTTTACTCACCAGTCTTACCCCCTGTATGCTGTCGATGTTGCCGATTACCGTCGCTTATATCGGGGGTTACGAAAATCAAGGTCGTTTAGCGGCTTTTTGGCAGTCCACATGGTTTTCCCTGGGATTAGCCACCACCTTAGCGGGATTGGGACTAATTGCCGCTACTTTAGGAAAAGTCTATGGACAGGTGGGGATCGGTTTACCAATTATCGTCAGTGCGATCGCTATTTTCATGGGGTTAAACCTCTTGGAATTATTACCCCTGCGCTTCCCCTCCCTTGGCTCTACCGATTGGATTACCGGCGATTTTCCCCCGATTTTGCGGTCCTATCTTCTCGGTTTAACATTTGGTTTAATCGCCTCTCCGTGTAGTACACCAGTTCTGGCAACTCTATTGGCATGGGTGGCCAATACGGGAGATTTAAGCTTAGGAGGGGGATTATTGTTATCCTACACTGCTGGCTATGTTTTACCCCTAATTATCGTCGGTTCTTTTACTGCCTCGCTGAAAAGCTTTCTTTCCCTGCGTCAATGGTCCGGGTGGATTAATCCCGTCAGTGGGGTTTTATTAATCGGTTTCGGAGTTTTTTCTTTATTATCCCGTCTGCTGTGATGGTGGAGAGTTACAAGGGATAATTGGCTAAAATGGCCCAACTTTTAACTATAGAACCTCTTGTATAATTAATTTTTGAGGGTTTAAAAACTGCTCATTTTTGTAAATCTGCTGAGTTGGGATTTTTCAAGGTAAACTATCTTCTAAAATTGGTCATTACTTCCGATTTTATCACTCAATCCCAGCTTTTGGGGGGTTCTACCCCCCAAACCCCGGAGCGCATTAGCTTTTGGGTGGGATGCTTACAGACAGCTGCTGATAGATCTGTGATAATTTAAGCATCACTGATAATTGCTGGTTATCGGTATTTCTGCAAATGTGAGATACAGCCTAATTGATTATTATTCATTCTTAATTCTCCTGACTCCTGACTCCTAACCCTAACAACAATTTTTGATTTTTACAAGAGGTCCTATGACTATATCGGAAACTTCCTCAAATTTAAAGAATACACCGCCTCAATGGGGACGTAAATTTATCCAGACTATTGCCGATCTGCGATTGGCAATTATCCTCTTACTTTTAATCGCTATTTTTAGCATTTCTGGGACGGTAATAGAACAGGGTCAATCTCTATCTTTCTACCAAGTTAATTATCCTGAGAAACCCGCTTTATTTGGGTTTCTGACTTGGAAAGTTTTATTAATAATGGGATTAAATCATGTTTATAGCACTTGGTGGTATCTATCATTATTAATTCTCTTCGGTTCCAGTTTAACCGCTTGTACCTTCCGACGACAATTACCTGCTTTAAAAGCGGCCAGAAAATGGCAATTTTATCAACAATCTCGCCAATTTCAAAAACTAGCTTTAAGTGCTGAATTAGAAACCGGTTCCCTAGAATCCCTCACCCCCTTGTTAGAAAAAAAAGGCTACAAAGTTTTTCTAGAAAATAACAGTCTTTATGCTCGTAAAGGTCTGATTGGTAAAATCGGTCCGATTATCGTTCATGCAGCCATGTTAATTATTTTAGCAGGAGCGATCTGGGGAGCGTTAACCGGGTTTTTCGCTCAAGAAATGGTAGCTAGTGGCGATAGTTTTCAGGTTAAAAATATTATTGAAGCTGGACCCTTATCTAAAAATTCTCTCCCTAAGGATTGGGGGATTAAAGTTAATCGTTTTTGGATTGATTATAGTCCTAAAGGTGATATAGAACAATTTTATTCTGATTTGTCGGTGATCGATAATCAAGGACAGGAGATCGATCGCAAAACTATTCAAGTTAACCAACCTTTGCACCATAAAGGGGTGACTTTTTATCAAACCAGTTGGGGAATTGCTGGGGTAAAAGTACAGGTGAATAATAGTCCGATCCTACAGCTACCGATGGCTAGTTTAGACACCAAAGGTAATGGACAAATCTGGGGAACGTGGATTCCGACTAAAACCGATCTTAGTGAGGGAGTTTCTCTTTTAACCAGAGATTTACAAGGTACGGTAATCGTCTATGATGCTAAGGGAGATTTAACCTCTGCTGTACGAGAAGGAATGACGATTCCTATCAATGGAGTTAATCTAAAAATAGTCGAATTAGTGGGCAGTACAGGGTTACAAATTAAGGCAGATCCGGGAGTACCTATCGTCTATTTAGGTTTTGCTTTATTGATGATGGGAGTGGTAATGAGTTACTTTTCCCATTCGCAAATTTGGGCTTTACAATCGGGCGATCGCTTTTATATTGGTGGTAAAACTAATCGCGCTCAAGTCAGTTTTGAACGGGAAATAATTGATACTATCGAAATGTTAAAGTTAAAGTAGAATTGATGTTAATTTGGTGTCGTTTCCCGATCAGTAGGTAGGTGTTAAAAATTTTCTGATCCCCCCACCTATCGGCACCCCCCTTATCAAGGGGGGCAGGGGGGATCAGAGGCAAAATCTATCTTATATTTAATTAGAATCACTTACTTAAAAAGTTCTGTTTATCTATCTTCTGCCTTTTGCCTACCCTAACCAAGAACTTAATTTTGTTCAATTACTTATATGCCAGAATTGCCAGAAGTAGAAACGGTGCGTCGCGGATTAAATCAAGTTACCCAGGGCAAAAAAATTATCGGTGGGGAAGTATTATTACAGCGTACCCTAGCCTATCCTAATTGTGAGGCAACTTTTCTGCAAGGAATTGCTCAGACTACGATTACCAATTGGCAGCGCCGAGGCAAATATCTCCTCGCCAATTTAGATAATGGTAGCAGTATCGGGGTTCATCTGCGTATGACCGGACAATTGCTCTGGGTAAAAGATACCACTCCCCTGCCGATTCATACGCGCTTACGCTTCTTTTTTGCCAATCAGCAAGAATTGCGCTTCGTCGATACCCGCACTTTCGGGAAAATTTGGTGGATTGCCGCCGATAAAACCCCAGAAACTGTGATTACCGGTCTCAAAAAACTGGGATTGGAACCCTTTGATCGCAATTTTACCCCCGATTACCTCTATAGTCACTGTCAAAAAAGTCGTCGTCCGATTAAAACTTTTCTCCTCGCTCAAAATGTAGTCGCAGGAATTGGCAATATCTACGCAGATGAAGTTCTTTTTAAAAGTGGCATCCATCCCCAAACTGCCGCTAATCTCTTGAAAATTGAGCAAATAGACTTATTGACAAAAAACATTATTTCTGTATTGGAAACGGCGATCGCTGAAGGCGGAACCAGTTTTAGCGATTTTCTCCACGTTACGGGAGTTAATGGCAATTATGGGGCGATGGCCTGGGTTTACGGTCGTAATGGCGAAAATTGTCGCCTTTGCGGTGCAACTATTGCCAGAATTAAATTAAGTGGGCGCTCGGCTCATTTTTGTCCCCAATGTCAAGTCTCAAGGGGAGAAGGGAGAAAAAGCTGATCACTGATTAGGGGCTGTGGCTTCAATTTTGTTATTTTCGTCGGCTAGGGTCTGAATCTCCTGTCTGTAAGCAAAAGGAGCGCGACTGAGAGCATCTTGAAAGAGGGGTTGAGCCTCTTGATTTTTGCCCTGTTCTTTCAGTACGATCGCCGCTGCCAAAATCGGTCGGAAATCGTTAACATCCATCTGTTGAGCTTGTTTATAGGCGTTTAAAGCTTCCGGATAATTTTGCTGCTCGAAATAGATTTTGCCTAAAAGTAACTGAACGGAAACGATATCGATTAAACTAGCAGGATTATTGGGATCGGCAGCAGCTTTTAAAGCGCGATCGAGCGTGTCTTTGACCAGACTAATCGCCTCGATCGGGCGGTTTTGGCTAAGAAATAAATTAGTTAATCCAGTTAAGGCCCGCAGCTCTTGGGGATGGGAGGCTAAAAGAGCGCGATAACTGCCTGTGGCTCCTGCATAGTCCTCTATTTGCTGTTTCGCTTCCGCCAAAAGTAGCAGATAATCGGATTGTTGGGGGTTAAGTTGCGCTAATTTTTCTAAAGGTTCGATCGCTTGCTTTAAATCGCCCTGCTGTAAGCGAGTATCTAATAATCCCCGCAAAGCCGCCTGATTATCGGGTTCACGCTCTAAAACCATCTGATAACCCAGTGCTTGACTGGCTAATTCCTCTTGTTTGACTGCGGACAGATGACTCTGGCCCGAGGAGTGCTGACTTTTGAGAATAGAAGTCAATAGCGGCATGATCGAGAAGGACAACAAGGCAAATAACATGAGGACGAGACCGATGGACAGCCAACGACGGTGAGAGAGAGAGGCTTTCATAGACTGGGGTGCGAGGGGACAGAGAGGAAAATGTTATGGAAATCTGGAGATTTGATGAGGGGATCGATCGAATTGGCCGCTCTTTATTGAGTACAATGGGCAAACGGTCAAGACTCAAAAGGGTTTTGACAAGGTTGACAGTCAAAAGATCATGGTTCTTAATATATTAGATGCCAGTAGAGTCGCCCTAGAGGGTTATTGTAACCCCCCAGATCGCGCTTTTGACTTGCTTGATTACTAATTTACTATGTGTCTCCGCCGCTAGGAGTGTGATATGAATCGTCCTGGGAATCGGTTTACCGAATCACCGAAAACCCCCCCGACCCCTGAAGTGGAAATTCAGGAAGTCCCCCTTGAATCCCCCCATACTGAGGCTGATTTAGCCGTAGAGTCAGCCACCCCCGAAGAAGTCAAACGTCAACAACCGATCCCCCCTCCCAGTCATCTGCGGCAGTACCGGGCGATCGGTCTCGTCTATGGCCATTATCAGCGATCGGAGGAACAATTAACTAAAGGCAATATTTTAACTGCCGATGGTACTCTGATCGATGCTGTGATTCTCGGTCGGGTGATCAGTTTGGTCAAAAATCATCTCGATCTGGAAAAACCCCATCTTTGGGTGGTTTATCCGCGCACCCGTCAGGAAAATGATGCCCTTCATGTTCAGATTGTCGGTGTTTGGGAACCAGAAACCCTGAAAAAGGAGGATGATCAGGAGATAGAGCCTCTCCTCGCTTCTACCCCGGGTTATTTCTCGATTCGAGGCGAAGTCATCTTTACCGAACGGGAAAATCAAGCGGTAGTGGTCAAAATCCGACAAATGCCCAAAACTGAAGCGGACAAACCCAAGTTTTTTAAACTAAAATTGCGCGGTACTTTATCTGGTAAACCGATCAGTCGTTTTTGGGATTTTCAGGTACAACTTAAAGGAGATGCCTTAACTATTTTGGAAGGTTTAGACCTCGGTTTTGCCAGCAAGAAAAAACCGATGGGTAAGGGAGGTTTTAAAAAGCCTTTTGATAAAAATCGTCATCCCTCGGGGGAAGGAGAAAAACGACCTTTTACCCCCGGACAATCCCCTATCCCTCGGCCTTCCCGACCAAAACCCGTATCGGAAAACTAATTTTTTTCTAAGGATGGGTTTCTCACCCATCCCTAGTCTAGGATTTGGTTTTGGGAGCTATTTGATACTTAGTATTGGGAATATAAGCGCGAATGTTATAACTATAATCTGTTCCTAAAATCTCGGTGATAAAAACCGCTAACTGAGTGCCTAAAATCGCTTCATCGGCAGAATTAAAAGATTTATAATCTTCTATTAACCATTCTTGACTACCATTAACTAAAGTACATCTAAATGTACCGAGAGATTCGGCGATTTCTGTATGTTCTGTATAGTTTCTCGTTCTTACTTCCCCCGCACTATCTGCTCTCAAACACAATTGATTAAGTTCTGCATAAAATTTGGCAGGAATTTTGTCTAAATCACCCCCTTTAGTCACCCAATGCACAAAAAGATGAAAAGACCAAGGAAGATTGAGGTAGAGTAGATAAAATAAACCCAGAATAATTGTTAAATATAAGGAGGAAGTCAGGAATTTATCATATTTCCTTTTTCGGGATCGATTTAAACGTTTAGCTAAATCTAACTTTGATCTTTTCATAAATTTTAATGAGTCAAAAGTAATTTGTAAAAAGTAAGATGTATAAAAAAATCCAGCGTTTTGCTCCGATTATCCTGTCCTTGAGTTTATTTATTCTAGCGGTCTGGGCAATTAGTCAAGAATTTAAACACTACACTTTTGCCCAACTCTTGGCTAGTTTGGATCATATTACCACAAGTCGTCAGCTAGAAGCTATTTTTTGGATGGCTTTGGGTTATTTGTCGATGACGGGTTATGATCGCCTAGGTTTTTATTATATCAAGCATCCCTTAGCTTTAGGCACTATTATCCGCACTGCTTTTATCAGTTATGCTCTTGGTAATACCATTGGTTTGACCTTATTTTCTGGGACAGCAATCCGTTATCGTTTCTATACTCCTGCGGGGGTGGGGGTGGTGGATATTGCCAAAGTTATTACTTTTACCCATTTAAGCTTTTGGTTAGGAATGTTAGGGATTGGTGGTTTAAGTTTCCTCCTCGATCCCCAACGGATTCCTCAACTTTTAAAATTACCTTTTTTAACTACTAAACCTTTAGGAATAATTTTTTTATTGCTGGTTACGGGATATTTTTTCTTGACTCTCACCTATAAAAAACCAATAAGAATCGGCCAAGAAAATATCTATTTACCCTCTTGGACTCTTTCCCTGGCTTTGATTTTGGTGACTTTTATCGATTGGATATTAGCCGCTAGAGTTCTCTATCTTCTTCTCCCGGGCAGCTACAATACTTCGTTTTTAGGATTTTTCGGTCTCTATGTATTTGCCATGACGGCAGGGGTATTAAGCAACGTGCCGGGGGGAATAGGTGTTTTTGAGTTTATCATGCTGAGATTACGCCCCGAATATGTATCTAATGCCGAGCTTTTAGGTTCTTTAATCGCCTATCGAGCTATTTATTATTTCCTGCCTTTAATTGTCGCTTTTGTCTGGTTGTTGGGTTACGAGGCGCGCAGAAAATAAGGTCTTCAAATTAGCTTAAACGGACAAAAAAAGTCCCCATGCAGTCATAGCTGGGGAGCATCAATCTAGTAGGCTAAAGTTTCTAAAGTTTCCCGTAGATAGGAACAAATGCGAGCATCAGCATCGTCTCTATTTTTACCTGATTCTAGTTGTTCTTGCTGCCAACGCCGAAAACCGGAACTAGCGGCGATGGCTTGTTTTAAATGCTCCCAAGTGTGATGATCTTTGTGAAGTGGGGTGTCGGAAAATGTGGTAGAGTTGCCCATCTTTACCTCTGGTGGTAGGGTTGCACTTTTTAACATAACTTAAAAATCGCTGAAAATTCTGATAACTGGGACACAATTAGGCAGAAAAAGGTGTTGCCTAGCGGGAAAGCTGCGGGGATGCCAACACCTTTTTTGAGGGAATCTAGCGGATTTTTAGGAGATTTTGCTGGTTTCTGCCGCTTCTTCCGCCTCCACTGCCGCGTTTAAAGCGACGGGGGGAATGGGGATAGGAAATACCGACGGCAGCTTAGCGGCGGCATCTTCAGGAGGCTGCCCGGAGTGAAAACGACGGTAACTTAAAACACCGGCTACGGTGATTGCTCCTGTAGCGGCGGCAACCCCTAAAATAAGTTTGTTAGCATCCACAGGGAAGGTGGTATTGCTGCCAAAAATGCCTTTAGCTTTAGCGAAAGCACAAGCGGAGGCACTGCCAGCATCAAGAGTACCTAAAACAATACCACTGACGAGGGTGGCACTAACGGCGATGGAGGTGAAAAAAGTTTTCTTCATAATTGCCTTGGGGATAGGTTGTCAATAGCGATTATCCTTGCATTATAGATATCTCCATCACAATTGTCTATTTTATTTCCGTTGGTGACATTGAAATAATTTTGTTTAAGAATCATGAATTATCAATATCGTGTCGGGGGTAGTCTTGCCTATAACCATCCTACCTATATCGAGAGAAATGCCGATCGAGAACTGTTAACGGCGTTGAAAAATGGTCAATTTTGCTACGTTTTTAACTGTCGTCAGATGGGTAAATCCAGTTTAAGGGTACGAGTGACTCATATTTTACAGCAATTGGGCATGGATTGCGCGTCCGTAGATATAACCAGTCTTGGCAGTAATGATAATTTATCCCAATGGTATAACGGGGTGATTACCCGTTTGTTTTTAGGATTTAATCTGACGGGAAAAATTAATCTTAAATCCTGGTTGCGCGAGCGAGAGGATTTACCTCCCGTGCAGCGTTTGGGACAATTTATCGAGGAAGTTTTATTAGTTTATTGTCGGGGAGAGAAAATATATATTTTTATCGACGAGATCGATAAAATTCTCAGTTTACAGTTTTCTCTAGATGACTTTTTTTCCCTGATTCGTTATTGTTATAACCAAAGAGCGGAAAATGCCCAGTATGAAAGAATTACTTTCGCTTTATTCGGTGTTGCTACCCCAGCAGATTTAATTCGCGAAAAGACCCAAACATCTTTTAATATCGGCCAAGCGATCGAATTAACAGGATTTAATCTGACCGAAATTGCTCCTCTAGCTGCGGGATTATCTAGTCAAAGTAATTATCAACCCGACTGCTTAGAAAAAATTATTTTTTGGACGGGAGGACAGCCATTTTTAACCCAGAAAATCTGTCAGCTATTGCGGGAAACTAATTTAGATATTGAGACGCTGATCAAAGAGAGAATTATTAATAATTGGGAATCTCATGATGAACCAGTTCATCTGCGAACTATTGCCGATCGCTTGTTAAGAAATCAAGACAAAGCGGGTCGTTTGTTAGGCATCTATCAACAAATTTTAGAAAAAGGTGCAATCCTGTGCGATGATAGTCCAGAACAAGGGGAATTAAGGTTATCGGGGTTAGTGGTAAAAAAGGATAATCAATTAGTAGTTTATAATGCTATTTATCGAGAAATATTTAATCTCAATTGGCTGGAAAAACAATTAGAGCAATTGCGTCCCTACTCAGAAGCAATCGCCGCTTGGCAACAGTCTAATTATACCGATGAATCGCGGCTTTTACGCGGAAAAGCTTTAAATAATGCCCTCGATTGGTCTCAGGGTAAAAGCTTAAGTAATCTTGATTATCAGTTTTTAACTGCTAGTCAAAATCTCGATAAAAGAGAGGCAGAAATTAGCCTAGAAACTCAGAAGCAAGCTAATAAAATTCTAGCAATCGCTCACCAAAAAGCTACGAAAAGAATTCAAATTGGCTCGGTAATTTTAATTGCTTCTCTCCTGGGTTCTTTCTTCGCTTTTATTCAGGTAAAACAAGCGTGGCAGCAAGTAGAAACCGCTAAATTAGGTATTAAATTACAGCGCAATGGTGACAGTTATTGGCAGCAATTTCAATTTGAACAACTAGAATCTTTAATTGCGGCTATGCAAGCAGTAAATAGTTTAAAAAACATCGTTACTGATGACCAAACCTTGAGTAAATATCCTGCTACAAGTCCAATTATTACCCTACAACAAATTTTAGATCGCATTCAAGAAAAAAACCAACTGCAAGGACACCGAGGAACTATTTATAGTGTTAGTATTAGTCCTGATCGTCAAAAAATTGCCACTGCTTCTCAGGATGGGACGGTAAAAATTTGGAATCAAAAAGGTGAGAATATTCAAACTTTGACAGGTCATCAAGGAGCAGTTTATAGTGTTAGTTTTAGTCCCGATGGTCAAAAAATCGCCACTGCTTCCGAAGATAAAACCGCCAAAATTTGGAACTTGCAAGGGCAAAATTTAGTCACCTATCCTGACCATCAAGAATCAGTTTATAGTGTTAGTTTTAGTCCCGATGGTCAAAAAATTGTCACCACTTCCAGGGATAAAACCGCTAGATTATGGAATTTATCAGGTGAAACTTTACAGGTATTTAAGGGACATAAAAGATCGATAGATGCAGCTAGTTTTAGTCCCGATGGTCAAAAAATTGCCACCGCTTCCCGGGATGGTACGATTAAAATCTGGGATTTATCAGGTAAAATTATCTTGAGTTTAGGTCAAGAAAATATTGAGGCTTTTTATAGTGTTAATTTTAGTCCCGACGGTCAAAAAATTGCCGGAGCAGCGGCAGATAAAACTGCTAAAATTTGGGATTTACAGGGAAATTTAATAGCTACTTTCCGGGGACATCAAGATTTTGTCAACAGTGTGAATTTTAGTCCTGATGGACAGTTTATAATTACTGCATCTAGTGACGGTAGTGCTAAAATTTGGGGAATGCAAGGGGAAGAAATAACTACTCTCAGAGGACATCAAGAATCGGTTTTTACTGCTGTATTTAGTCAAGATGGAAAACAGGTGGTAACTGGATCGAGTGATGAAACGGCTAAAATTTGGCAGCTGAACAATTTAAATCAAGCTCAGGCCGATAATACCAGTGTTAGCATTAATTCCCAGGGCAGTATTATCGCTATTGCTAACAAAGATGGTCAAATTACTTTACTCGATTCCCAGGGAAAAAAAATTAGAGAATTTGCCACAAAAATGCGCTCAATCTATAGTATAGCTTTTCATCCCGATAGTAATCAGATAGCGATTACAGGAAGAAATGGAAAAGTACAAATCTGGAGTCAAAAAGGAACAATGCTTCAAGAATTTACTGCTAGTCAAGTACCGATTTATAGTCTTGCTTTTAATGGAGAGGGAACAGCAATAATCACGGGAACAAGCGAGGGAAAAATTCAATACTGGCATTTAAGCAATCATCGGCCTCAATTAATTAATTCCTGGACAGCCGATGATAATATTATCTATGATTTGGTGTTTTCTCCCGATCATCAAAAAATTGCTACTGCTACTCGGGGAAAGATTAAAATTTGGGATTTACAGGGCAATCTTTTCGAGGAGATTAAAACTGATTCTTTTCCCGTTTATGGAGTTAGTTTTAGTCCCGATGGTGAAAAAATCGCCGCTATTTCAAGGGATGGTACAGCTAGACGCTGGGACAGGAACGGAAATTTGCGCTCGGAGTTTAAAATAGAAGAAGATATCGTCTATGGGATCACTTTTAGTCCTGATAGCCAAGAGATTGTGATTATTGCTAGGGATGGTCAAAAGCATCGATGGCCCTTAGAAACGGAATATAATTATTTACAAAAATTGCTCGATCGAGGTTGTCTTTGGTTAGAAGATTATCTCGGAAATCGTCCCGAAAAACGAGAAGCTCTATCCCTGTGTACTGGGAAAATAAAACCATTCACATTTTAAACTTGGTTTGACTGGGTGGGGGCAAAGGTTAAATTAATTAGTTAATTTCTTCAGTAATTATTGCCTAACCCACCCGCTAAATAATCTTAACTTTTAATCCGATGGGGGGGGATTTTCTGCGCTTGGCGATCGAGTTTCTGGGGGAGTATCTTCTCCGATAGTTTCTTCTGGGGGCAAATCTTCCTCTGGGGGGGGATTTTCTGCGCTTGGCGATCGAGTTTCTGGGGGAGTATCTTCTCCGATAGTTTCTTCTGGGGGCAAATCTTCCTCGGTAACTTCAATAATCACCGTTTCGCTAACAGCAATAGTTTCGACTTCAACATTTGCGACAGGTTCAGTCGGGGGAATTTCTGGGGGATTTTCGGAAGAGTTGATCTCTTCCGTTGCCAAATCAAAATCATCGAAATCATCGAAATCATCGAAAGTTTCATCATCATCAATAATTTCTGCGGCTTTTTCCCCAATTTCTGTCACTGATTCTGTAATAGTTTCCCCGATAGCCGCCGCTTTTTCTATAACGGGGTCCACCGTTTCTTGAGCTTTTTCCTCAATTTCTGTCACTGATTCTGTAATAGTTTCCCCGATAGCCGCCGCTTTTTCTATAACGGGGTCCACCGTTTCTTTAACCGTTTCTTTAACTTTTGCCGCTACTTTCTCAGCTTTAGCTTTAGTTTTAGGGGATTGAGAGGGAGTAACTTTCCCCAGACGATTGCCTAACCAACCGACAATAGTAAATAATTTAACCGGTTTGTCGGGATAAAAAAGTGCTTGTCTGAGTTTGAGAGTTTGCCAAGCGAAAGCAATAAATAATATGGCTGCGGCAGCTTGTCCGAGGAGGATAGCGCCTGTAATCCTTCCCGCGCACAACCAGAGGACAAGGGCATAGAATAATCCTACCGCACTCCAGAGAAAATCATCTTGACGGTGGCGATCGGGGGCGATAAAAGCGGTGGTGAGGAGGTACAGACTACTCAATCCCACAACGACCGCTAGGATATAGGGCAACATTTGCGATTCTCCTTTGACATTTCCTTTTTTATTGTGCGTTATTTGGGGTCGATCGAGTCTATTTTTGGCTCTTCTGGTTTCTGTGTGGAAACGGGGTCTATACTGATAGTTTCTTCAGCAAAATACTCCTAAAAGTCTTTCCCAGTAAATATTTCACGATTCTATAAGCAAAAATTATCACACAAAGTCGAGAAGAGCCTATTTTTTGATTAATTTGGGAAATTATCGAGTCAGATAGTCTTTACCTGTGTTTATGAATAGCCAGCGTTAATATTAGGAAATTCTGGGTTTATCCTCTGCTGCTTGTGCTGATCAGATTAAACAAGCTTTCGGATCAAATGATTAAGTTTTGGTCTTTAACAAGCAAAGCAAAATTAGCAACTCTTGATCAACCCACAGACAAACTGTTATCTTTAGCAATTAGTGCCGATGGTAAATATTTAATTATTGGTAGTGCTGACAAAAATGTAAAAATTTGGCAAAATGGGCAATAGTGACACCTCAAGATAAGTAAGTAGTTATAATTAAATTGAAGATAAATTTCGCTTCTGATCCCCCCTGCCCCCCTTAATAAGGGGGGTGCCGATTCCCCCTTAGTCCCCCCTTGATCAGAGGGGTGTCTGACAACTTTTAACACCTACCTACTTAACTGCTATAATTAGAAACTCATGCCGACAATATTTTATTGGGGAGAAGATGAATTTGCTATTAACCAAGCGGTGAAAAATCTGCAAGCAAAACTTCTCGATCCCAATTGGATACAGTTTAATTATGACAAAATCAACGGCGATCGCAATGAGGCAATTATCGAGGCCCTCAATCAAGCGATGACTCCAGTTTTCGGCATGGGAAATCGTTTAGTTTGGTTAGCTGATACGGTTATTTGTCAACAATGTTCCGAGGATATTTTCCAGGAATTACAGCGCACTTTGCCCAATTTACCCGAAAATTCCTATCTGTTATTAACCAGTGCCAAAAAACCCGACTCCCGCTTAAAATCGAGCAAGTTTATCCAAAATCAGGCGGAGGTTAAAGAATTTGAACTAATTCCGCCTTGGAAAGTCGAGGAAATTGCCCAAAGAGTTAGGGAAATTGCCAAAGAAGTGGGAGTAAAATTAACTCCCGATGCGATCGAACTCTTAGCTGAATCGGTGGGAAATAACAGCCGCTTGCTGTGGATGGAGTTAGAAAAACTGCGTTTATTTAAAAATAATTCGGCGGGAACTATTGACAAAAAGGACATTTTAAGCTTAGTCAATGCCAGCAATCAAAGCAGCTTACAGTTAGCCAGTGCTATTTTAAAACGGGAGACAGGCAAGGCCCTCGAATTAGTCAATGAATTATTAAATCGCAACGAGAACCCCCTAGGTATCACCGCCACCCTAGGGGGTCAATTTCGCACTTGGGCAATAGTGAAATTAAAAATTGAAGAAGGAGAAAAAGACGACAAAAATATCGCCGCCGCCGCCGAAATTGCCAATCCCAAGCGACTGTATTTCATTCGCAAAGAGATACAATCCTTTTCTTCTAAGCAACTTCTGGCCACCTTGCCCATACTTCTCGAATTAGAATATCGTCTCAAGCGGGGTGCAGAACCTTTGGCAACTTTGCAAACCAAAATTATCGAACTTTGTTGTTTATTGGTGACTTAAGTAGGTAG
>NZ_JASJFB010000380.1:0-17538 GCF_030065455.1 Microcystis sp. M53602_WE12
ATATAAACAGTTATAAGGTTGGTCAGGGTTGACCTATTAGATTCAGTCAGGGGACTGAAGACCTTACTAGGCGGTTATTTCAGGTATTTCAACCTTATTTCATGCCTAAACGTTTCGCACAAATCCGTTGAGTATAGGCTACATATCAGGAGAGGCACTCCTGCGAGTGAAGTGACTCTCAAATTATTACAGATGCGTCAGCGGCTGCGTGTAAGCATCCCACCGAAAAACTAATGCGCTCCGGGGTTTGGGGGCGGCGCCACGCCCCCAACGGGGGGTTTGGGGGGTAGAACCCCCCAAAAGCTTGGATTGAGTAATCAGATCTGAAGTAATACGGCCATCCGTTGAGTCTAGGCCACATATCAGGAAAGAAACTCCTGCAAAAGGGGGAATAAATAATCAGTTTTTAATAACCGGATTTAGGATCAGAATATTTTCATGCTTGACGGTGTAACTTGTTGCATCGGGACTGACTTATTTATCACTATTACCCAATTGGGTTAAAGCTGTCCCGGTGAGACGACAAATTTGCCACTCTTGGAAGACCTTAGCCCCCATTTTTCCATAAAAATCGATCGCCAGTTGATTCCACTCTAAGACAGTCCATTCTAAAAGTCCTGCATCCCTAGCGACGGCAATTTTAGCCACAGCCATTAGTAAAGCTTTCCCGATACCTTGACTACGATAATCGGGTAAAACGAAGATATCTTCCAGATAAATCCCCGGTTTAGTTATAAAGGTGGAATAGTTAGCAAAAAATAGGGCAAAACCGACTATTCTACCCTCTACTTCCGCGACCAATGCTTCGATGTAGGGTTTTTCTCCGAATAAATGCTCCCCTAAAGCTTGACTATTTCCTGTCATTAAATGGCTGAGTTCTTGATAGGCTGCTAAGGCAACAATTAAGTCAAAAATAGCCTTGACATCGGTAGCAACGGCAGCACGGATGGAATAATTCATGATTGCTAGTCAAATCTTGATTTTAATGCTGATGATGTTTATGGGGAGATTCAGCAGGGGGAGAATTAAGATTGGAAAAATGGCCGTTATTTAATCCCATCCCAACGCTACCAATACTGAAAAGTCCCATGGAAACAAAACCGGCCGCAATTGTCCCCATGGCCACGGTTCCAATGGAAACTATTCCCATAGGAACAATACCGATGGAAATAACGCCCATGGGAACAATGCCAATAGAAATTATACCAGTGGGAGCAATACCGATCGACAACCATTTTCGCCCGGAATTACCACAACTATTCTCTTTTTCTTGACCTAGATTGGAATCCATGCTTTTAACCCCGAAGATGCTTTGAGCCTTACCATCCTAGGTTAGGGGTAGAATTCTTGTCAAAAGACCAGTAGTCAAAATGAAAGTTAATTTTTTATAAAAACTATTGACTTTTCATCTTAGTTATGTATTGGCGGGATACCGGCCACGTCGAGAATTTTTGGGACTAAATCCTCCCGTTTAATCGCCATGATGTGGACACCTTGACATAACTGCTGGGCTAATTTTATTTGTTCGGCGGCGATTTTGATGCCTTCTTCGAGGGGATGGGCTGCATCGGCGAGTCTTTGAATGATATGGTCGGGAATTTGTACCCCTGGCACATTTTTATTTAAAAATACGGCGTTTTTAGCTGATTTTAACAGAAAAATTCCCGCTAGAACCGGTTTATCGGCGAGGGAGGCCACCTGCTGCATGAACTTATCAAGGCACTCGAAATCCGTAACTAATTGACTTTGAAAAAACTGCGCTCCCGCTTCGATTTTACGCTCAAAACGGCGTTGAAGACCGGACCAACTTTTTGACTGCACATCGACGGCAGCCCCGGCAAAAAGTTCTAAGGGTCCATCAGGTAAAGATTTATCGTTAAAGTCGAAACCTTTATTTAATTTATCGATTAATTTTAACAAACGTACCGATTCTAGGTCAAAAACTGCTCTAGCCTGGGGGTGATCTCCTGCTTTGACGGGATCTCCAGTTAAAGCTAGTATATTTCTCAATCCCAAAGCATGAGCGCCCATGAGATCTGCTTGTAATCCGATCACATTGCGATCGCGACAGGCTATTTGACAGATGGGTTCGATGTCGTGTTGATAGAGAATAGCGGAGGCAGCCAGAGAGGACATTCGCACTACGGCGCGACTGCCATCGGTAATATTAGCCGCATGAACGCGATTTTTTAGCCAGAGGGCCATTTCTAGCATATGACTGGCATTCCCCCCTTTCGGGGGGGTAATCTCGGCTGTAATCAAAAATTCTCGGTCTTGAACCGCGCGTTGTAAACGAGTAGTCATCGAGTTATCTAGGGTTTAATCTTGACACTCCCATCGGTAAAACCGAGGGATTCTTGGGCTGAATCTTGCCTCTACTAGCAATGCTAATTTTGGTCTTACATTTTCATGTCTAGTCCGACTACACCTATAAGGCAAGCACTCTTGTGGACTACTCCCCAAGCTTAAATTCGGGTATGCCCTACCCTATTTGATTATTTTTATCTCCCACCTATGCCATATTTTTTGTTAGAGGGCAGTGAGGTATTGGGGCAACCTTTTTGAGTTGGTGACACTAGCCTTTTTACAACGGTCAGTTCGCGTGCCACGACTACACATCTGATTTTCCGCTTGCTTTCACTTTAGCACAAATTATCTTAAAACAGCAGAGTTTTAGTTGTGCTTCGCTGTTTCTATACTGGTCGGGGTTTCATCCCGTCGGTAAAACCGAGGGTCTTCACCCCGACATTTAAGATAAATTTTATAGTAGATTTAGCCCAGAAATGACTCGGAGGCAAGCAATGATCATCGGGCTGCTTTATACTGGTCAGTGCCGGTGCTTGGCTGATATCAGATGAGTTAACTGGCAGGAAAAAATTTCTAATGTAGTATAATACACGGACAGTTTAACCAAATTCGTTTACAAGTGTAAAGGACAACCGATTCGATCGAGCGATCATGCAAACTCTTTCTCGTTTACCTACTAAAGACAAAGGCCTAATCATGCCCCATCCCCTCAAAATCGTCGCTTTAGGTGATAGCCTTGTTTATGGCTATGGCGACCCCGTGGGTGGCGGTTGGGCCGAGCGCCTACGTCGTTTGTGGATGGAAAGTGCTGGTCATGCCCTGTATAATTTGGGTATTCGCGGCGATCGAGTGGTACAAGTGTCCGAACGTTTAGAACAGGAATTTCGTCTCAGGGGAGAAATTCGCAATCGTCTTCCCGACCTGATTCTTCTCTCCGTCGGTGTTAATGATACAGCCCGTTTAGGCCGGCCCGATGGTCGTACTTATACCGATCACGATCTTTTTCAAACTCAAATTGAACATTTACTCGGCCGGGCCCGTTCTCTTTGCCCGGTTTTGTTTATAGGTATGATTCCCGTGGATGAGCGGAAAATGCCCTTTTTAGATTGCTTTTACTTCAACCATCGCGATCAGTATTCTTTTAAAGAAACCACTAAACAAGCTTGTCTAGAGCAAAATATTCCCTATCTCGATTTATTTGATCTCTGGATGGACCGGGGCGATCTGTGGTGTCAAGAAAGATTAATGGAAGATGGACTTCATCCCAATGTGCAAGGCTATCAATCAATTTTAGAGGATATTTTAAACTGGTCGCCCCTCACCTCCTTTGTCGGTGTGGATGGTTTTATTCAACCGTTTACAGGAATTGCACAAAAGTGATGTCCTCTGTTCTCAGTGGTTCTAGCGGTGCTACAGAAACGAGAAGAGCCAGTAATATAACCGAACTTACCCCCTACATATCTACTACAATGCTGAACAGGCAATTGCACTACTCGTTCAAAATGTAGTAAATTAAGGGGCAAAATTTGCCAATCATTGCTCTGAATTTGTGACTCAATAAATTCTCGAAAAGGTGAATCAAAAGTTAATTTTTCCAGACTATATTTTATCGTCATTTTCCCAAAACTACCTTAACTAAGATAAACTAGATTTTCTTTTTCATTAATCATAATTTTATGGTTGTCTCTCCATTGTTTATTATTAGTGACATACCAAAGAAATACATAAGTATTTATTAAAAATTTGAGCCTAATTATTGATAATCTTCAAAATCAGTTAAAGGGGCATCAAAATCATCGGCTATCACAACTTTTCCCGCAGCACTTCTCGGTTGAAGCGGTGGTTTCTTGGCTAACTTTACAGGACTTAATTTAACTACAGGTTCATTATTTTCTGTGATGATAATTTCTTCACCTTTAAGTACAGCTTCCAATAACTCATTTAAGTTGATTTTTCGCTTGTTTTAATTCAACTGTAGTCATTAGTTTACCTCACTGATTAACAACACAAACATTAGTTTAATCTCAATCAAGAAAAGCGATGGATTAAGTTATATCTAGGGTTTGCTGAATAAATGTGAAATGTAGGCAAGGTAAGAGTTTTGTGGCTTTACGAGCGAAACAGGTGCAAATTTTGAGAGAATCGTCGTTCAAAACCTTGCGTCTTCATCGGCCCGCGTCCTGTAGGGGCGAAGCATTCGGGCAATAACCTATCGGTGAAACCGTAGATTTTCTATCCGAATGCTTCGCCCCTACTTTTTGCCGCAAACCCTATCTATATCCTTACTTTTAATCATGATACCAATACTCACCCCCTGTCAGGAATGTCAGACACATTCTCATACTTTCTAGCGGAATTATCGCCATTAGCCTGTAGTAGTAGTAGGTTGGGTTGAGGAACGAAACCCAACACACAATAATTGTTATGATTTCTTGGAGCAGGTTGAAAAATCGATCTTCTATGTCCAGCAACAGCACAACATCAGTGAAGAAATCGGCACTCGGCAAGGGGCAGTATGAAAATGGGATCACTTATTTAGATTTCAGATGGTATATGGTAAAATTTGCATAATTCAGTAAGATTAGTATTATCCTATATTATTTCAACTCAACTTCCTATGAGTAACAAATCTACGATTAAATTGGTGATCGCTTTTAACGATCCTAACCTGGAGCCTGAAGAACGCGACGAACAGGCCCAAGTATTACTAACAGAACTACAACAGGCAGATGAAGTTGAATCGGTTAAACGCATTCTTGATCCCAATCCCCCTGAAGGTAATAAGTCGTTGGGCGGTTTTTTGGGAGGAATGTTAATGACCGAAGTTAACCCCGCTAATGGGAAAAAGTTGTTAGGGTTTCTGGGCGATCGCTTGGGAGGTAAACCGATAGAATTGTCGGTAGAGGCCAATGGTCGCAAGTTGACGGTTAAGGCTCACAGTCGAGAAGAATTGGAAATAGCTATTAAAGCGGCTCAAGACTTTATCTCAGGTTAAAGAAGGTATTATGGCAAAATTTGCTTTGTTAATTGGTGTGAGCGAGTATTCCGAAGGATTGCGCCCAATTTCTAGTGCCATTCTAGACGTTGAAGCAATGCGCCGAGTATTAGAGCATCCAGACATGGGAGCCTTTGATCAGGTTAAAGTTTTGCCTAACCCAGACAAAGGGAGCATGGAAAAAGCAGTTGAGGATTTATTTGCTAATCGACAGCGAGATGATTTGGTGCTTTTATATTTTTCTGGGCATGGACTTAAAGCTCAAAATGCTAGATTTTTTCTAAGTACAAGAGAAACTGGGCGTGATCAGAATGGAGATTTTCGTCGTGCAACAGCTTTAGCGGCAAGTAAACTTCAAGAGTACATCACAGATAGTCGTTCCCAAAGGCAGATAATTATTCTCGACTGCTGTTTTAGCGGAGCATTGGTTCAGGGAATGCCAATCAAAGGGGAACTTAACATTCAAGAGGAATTAGGAGGTAAAGGAAGGGCGATTTTAACCTCTTCTAGTCCGATTGAATATTCTTTTGAGTCGGAAGATAACGATTTGTCCATCTATACAAAATATCTAGTTGAAGGAATTGAAACTGGTGCAGCAGATAAGGATGGTGATCAATTAATTTCTGTTAATGAATTGCATGAGTATGCCAGCGAACGAGTAAAGGAAGCTGCCCCGGCAATGACTCCCAAATTTTATCTTTCTCTTGAAGGAGAGGATACTATTTATTTAGCCAAATCTCCTCTTGCTGCCACTAATCCTATATTTATTTATCGTGAGAAGGTTAGAGAAATTCTAGATGAATGGAGCAAGGAAAATATATGTAAAGAAAATTTTAATCGTGTAGAAAGAAACTGCCTAAATGAACTAAGAAACGAATTAGATTTATCATTACAGGAGGCAGATATTATTGAACAAGAGAATCTTGCGCCATTCAGAAAAAGATTACAAAATCTAACAGAGTACAAAGCAACTTTTAGAGAATTATTAGCTGATTCTATTTCAATAACAGAAGGAAACAGAAGGAGACTAAAAGAGTTACAAAGCCGTTACGGGCTGAGGGATGAGGATATTCAGGTGATTGAAGAAGAAGTGCAAAATGAGGTTTATCCCATTACTACGACGATTCCACCAATCACTTCGCCTTCTGCAAAAATCGCCCAAATTTTGCATTCTATAAAAACTTCAAAGCTCCAAAATTTCAAATTAAATCTGCCAGTTAGCATAGGAATAGCATCAATAGCAGTTGTAAGTTTATTTGCCATTTCTCGCCCTTATATTATTCAATCTGATTGTCCAAAACAAACGGACGACTTTATTAGTGAAGGAGAAGAAGTTCTTAATTACTCTCAACCGTTTAACAAGGAGAAAGGTAAAGAATATTTTGCACAGTGTGATTATCAAAAAGCCCTGTTAAGATTTAAGGACGCATGGCAACAGGATAGGCTAGATCCAGAAACGTTAATTTACTTAAATAATGCTTTACTAGAAGCCAATAAAATGCCATATTACACGATTGCTGTTGCTGTTAGTATTCCCAAAAATCAAAATGACTTTAATGATGATGATGGTGATAGTCGAGCAAATGAAATGTTACGAGGAGTAGCGCAATTACAAACAAAAATTAATCTGGGACTTTTAAATGACAATGATCCATTCCTCAAGTATTTTCCAGATCAAGATTTTATCAACAAAAAAGCGATTAATGGTAAGGGATTAAAAGTTGTCATTACTAATGATGAAAATAAAAAATTATTAGCCGAAAAGAGAGCAAAATCTCTTTCCCAGCGTCCTGAAATTTTAGGGGTTGTTGGTCACTATCCCAGTGAAATGACTCTAGCAACGGTGGATATTTATAATCAAAATAATTTAGTTTTGATTTCTCCCGGATCAACGACTAGCGAGCTTACTAAATACCCCAGAAAAAATTTTCTGCGAACTGTTTTTTCCGTCGAGCAACAATCTCCTGCCATTGCAAAATTTTTACAAGAAAAGTCTATTAAAAAAGTGGTGGGCTTTTATAGTGAAGGAAGTCCATTTAGTGAATCTTTTTTTAATAGTTTTAAAACTATTTTTACACGCCCTCCATTCTCTGGAACTGTAGTAAAATTAGATGAATTTGATCTCGGAAATAATTTTAAGGCAGAAGAAGCCATCCAAGAGTTACGAAAAAGACAAGGAAAAATAACAGAAGAAATAGGGCTTGTACTATTCCCAAAAGCAATTGGCGATGCTCAAGGCGATGCAATTAGACTTATAAAACTTAATAATAGTCAAAATTGGGTTATCGGATCATGGGGGCTTCGTAGTTCTCGTACCTTAGAACAAATTAACAACCTACAACCTTTTCAAAAGTTTGTTATTACGGTTCCTTGGGATTCTTTAACCAGTCCTAACCAGGATTTTCTTAAGGATGCCAAAATTTTATGGACTACAACTTCTGTTAATGCAATAACGGCCCTATCCTATGATGCAACTCTTGCTCTAACAAAAGCTCTAGAAAAGGCAAATACTCCCACACGAATTAATATCCTTGAACAATTAAAGTCTCTTGATTTTCTTGTCACTAAAGGTGCAACTGGGACAATTCAATTCGATGAAAATGGCGATCGCAAGAAACTTGATGAAAATGGCGATCCCCAAAATCCCTCCGTAGAATTTGTTCACATTGTGGAGTGTCGGACACTAAGTTCAGATTTTGCTTTTGTCCCAATCAAGTATCCTACTGCTAAAGATGCTGGTTTATCCTGTTTAAACTCACCCAAAAAACCTAGTCCCTAGCTAATCAGGGTTGGTTGAAAAAGTCTGAAATGCCGCTAGGAAAAAGGTTTCGACTCAATCAAGCGATCGCCCCTCTTGTAGGTTGGGTTGAGGAACGAAACCCAACACAGAATTAGATAACCAACTAAAATAATCTATACTAAGCCAATAAAGCCCGTTTTATTGGGTTTGCTGCCTTCTATTGACAGTAGGCTAAAACTAATAAGTGGGTGGGTGGAATTAAATATAAGATGAACGTAGGTTGGGTTGAAGCATGAAACCCAACGCCTGCATGGGTTACGCTACCGCTAACCCATCCTACAAATAATTTTGCCTCCCTACTTAATTAATATCATCGTCGCAATTACTCGTGGACTGGAGACAACAACTGATTATTTTTACCCGTTATCCGGAATTGGGGAAAGTAAAAACCCGTATGATTCCGGCCTTAGCAGCCAAGGGAGCCGAAGAATTGCACCGAAAACTGGCCGAATATACTCTCGGTAAATTAGCGGGTTTGAAGAATTTTCTCTCTCTGATCATTTACTATCATGGCGGCAGCGAGGAAAAAATGCGTACTTGGTTAGGTGTGCATTATTCCTATCATTCTCAACGGGGAAAAGACTTAGGAGAAAAGATGCAAAATGCTTTTGCCGATGGTTTTGCCCAAGGGATGACAGCGATCGCTATTATTGGCACAGATTGCCCAGAAATCGGGGAAAAAGAGATTTTAGCAGCCTTTGAAGCCCTAAAAACCCACGATATGGTTTTAGGGCCGGCGTTAGATGGAGGATACTACCTAATTGCTTTAAAACAGGTCTTTCCAGAGCTTTTTGACGGTATTCCCTGGGGTACGGGGGAAGTCTTGGCAAAAACTCAGACAATCGCCGCTAAACTGGCTTTAAAAACCGCTTATCTGCCTAAATTAGCCGATATTGATCGTCCGGAAGACCTGCCCATCTTAAAAAATTATCTGCCGGAATTAAGGTTGAACGATGACGGGGGTTCCCATGCGGACTAAATCAAACAACACTTTCACATCCCGATTCCGCATCCGCACACAACCATGGGAAGCGGCGCTACCGAGGGAATTTTCCGCGGGGGTGCCATGAAAACCGATGGAATTTTTGCCGTCACTCCAAAAACCGATCCATCTTTCCCCTAGGGGACTATTGGGACCGGGGGTGCTGACTTTTCCCGTCCAGGGACTTTTCCAGACGGGATTGCGAACTAATTCCCGCACCTCAAATTTACCGGTGGGGGTTTCCCAGCCTTTTTTGCCGACGGCGACGGTAAATTGTGCTAAAACTTTACTATCTTGATAAATGTAAACTTTTCTCTCTTTCAGTTTCAGGACCAGATGGGTAGCGAGAGTTTGATTGGCCGCCGTATTCGGGGTGACAGTGCTGATTTGGTTAGCTTGGGCCGGATATAGGGGTAAACAAGTTAATCCTAATCCGATGATTAAGAGGGTCAAATTTCGTTTGAACGCCATTATTCCCACACTCCTCAATTGCGATAGCGATAATTTTTAAGGATAGCAAATAGGGAACTGTTTGGAAGCTCAAGCCGCTTACACTGTGCCAGTTTTAGCTTCGTACTGCCGACAACCTTCACAGGGACCGGTGGGATTAACCGCACAACGCAAATGGGGGGAATAGGCATTAAAACGACAACTAAGATCACCGATCAAGGCCGGTTTATTTTCTGTCTCTAGAGGAATTGACAAAAAATCACTGGCCATCACCGGGCTGTATTCGTGACGATAGCGAATCCCTCTCAAACGGTTGCTTAATCTCTGTTGGGATCGGTTAATTAACCAGAGACTAACGAGAGAGGGAAAGATGGCAAGGATAAAAACAAGGGTTATCCTGATCACGATTTCAGTTTAGGCGATCACCAGTGCTGCTAACTTATTATCGAGGCCGGCGCTAGAAATTAGGCCATAACTAGGGAAGACTTCAGGGGTTCTTCCTTTTTGCTTTCATAAACTGCCCCAGAACTGGGGAATCCTCTGGTTAGTTCCCGGACTTTAATCTCACCTGCTTGCAGGGATTTGGTCAAAATTTCCATGGCAACCACGGGTTTACCCGCACCACAGAAGAATAAATCGGCGGCGAAATAGCCGTGTTCAGGCCAGGTGTGGATCGCGATATGAGATTCAGCTAAAGTCGCCGTCGCGGTAACTCCGTGGGGACTGAACTGGTGGACACACAAATCGATCAGCGTTGCTTCTCCTGCCGTAATTCCATCGAGGATAGCGCGACGAATGCGCTCGGGATCGTTGAGGAGGTCAGCAGGTACTTGCCAAGCATCGACAATCAAATGGGTTCCCAGTTTGGTCATTTTTTTTTCAATACTCCCTATCGAAAAACCTTCACAGATTTACCAGCATAACACAATTTTTCTAACTTGTGCAAAAAAGATCTGGTTTTTCTCGGTTACTTTCTCTAAAAACTGGGACAGAGCAGGGGAGAAGGGTGTGGGGTGTGGGGTGTGGGGTGTGGGGTGTGGGGTGTGGGGCGAAAGCTTACTTCTGCTTGACAATAGTATCGTTAGGCGTTAGAATTTGATCATCAGTTAATCAGTTATCAAAGTGACAGTTATCAAAGTGACAGTTATCAAAGTGACAGTTATCATATGATCATAAATTTCAAGTCCGAAGAGACTAAGCTCATTTTCGAGGGGTTTCAGTCTCGTCACTATCCCCCTGATATTCAATCGGTCGCTCTACGAAAACTGCTAATCCTTGCAGCGGCGTTATCGATCAATGATCTGCGTGTCCCACCGGGTAATCGGTTGGAGAAGTTGCAGGGCGATCGTCAGGGCCAGTACAGCATCCGTATTAATGACCAATGGAGAATTTGCTTCATTTGGACTGATGAAGGCAATGCTGATCAGGTAGAGATAGTGGACTACCACTAAAATTAGCTAAATGCAATGAACAGCAACACTTCGACACATTTCGACAGGCTCAATGTAAAAGCTCAGTTCCACCGTTTGCCAAATATCCATCCCGGTGAAATCCTCAAGTTAGATTTTCTGGAACCGCTCAATATTACCCCCTACAGACTGAGCAAAGATTTAAGCGTAGCTCAAACTCGTATCGGTGAGATTTTAGCTGGTAAGCGTAGTATCACTGCGGACACAGCTTTGCGTCTGTCACGATATTTTGGTAACAGTCCTCAGTTTTGGCTGAATCTTCAAACAGACTACGATCTCCGTCAAGCTCAGACAAAGAATGCCGAAGTTTATAACCAAATTCCTATTACTCCATTTACAGATTTAGCTTAGGGGACTAATTTTATCTAGGAGGGGGGACGGGATTAGTGGGGACGGTGGGACTGGGAGAAGCGGCGGGAATGGGGGGATTTTCGGGTTTACGGACTTGGGGGACGGGTAACAGATAGAAAAGTAGGGCGCAAGCGACAAGACTGCCTAATCCTGCCAAAAAAGGTACTGTTCGACCGGCCGCCGATTCATTCACCTTATGGTAGCGACGGGAAACTGGCTGTAATTTTAGGGTTAGGTCAGGTAAAGTGCGAGTATCGGCAAAAAATTGGTCAATCGCTTCTATTAAATCGAATAACTGCACGGTACTGATTTCTATCTTCACCGGACTTTCTGGGATGTTCAAGTCCGTTGATGGATACCAGACCAGACGATGGAGATTATGGTCAATCTTTTCTAGGTACACATGATCTGGTTCATGGACGGGGTCTTGGGGATGACGAACACCACTCAAAAATTCTTGGGCATACTGACTGACCGCTTGTACCAAATTTTCCAAGAAAACCCGACCACCTTGCAGGACTTTATTGGCCCCGATTAACCGACATTCTACGTTAGTCAAAATTGAGAGCAAAGGTCGGCTATCACCGGGGTTAGCTGGGGCGAAATCATCGCCGAAACCATCGAGAATCAGGGTACAATTGGGCAGGCTATACTGTCTTCTCATTTTTACACTATCTCCCCATCAAATAAACTAATCCAAAACCGCTGCATTCCCGTCGTACCAGTACAAAATAATAACTGATCGAGGAGGGATAAAGCCAGTTCATTTAAAGCATTTTCATCGGCTAGATAAACCGATACTTTGGCCCGGCGGGGGTTCATGCGACTGCGAAAATTGGAGCGAAATCGTTCTAGATATTCTGATAAAAGAAAATTATTATCCACGGGTAAACCTTTTGATTCCATCTGTTGCCGCGCTAACAGTAATTGTCGGATGGATATAGCTAGGGGTTTGGCCCGATAACTGGCAATGATAACTAAAGCTTTTGCTTGGTCAAGGGTGAGACGGTCGAGGGTGTAGGAAATTCGCCAGGGATTAGTACAGCGTAAGCGCCAGAAAATAATCCGGTTTCTGACAATTTTATCGAGTCCTAGTTCTTTACAGAGGGCTAACAGGGCCTCCCCGGCACCGACTTCTAAGGATTCCAACGCTAATAGCATTAAATCGATATGCTGTTGGAGATGTAGGGCGCATTGCTGACTGGCAATCGGAAAATCGGGTAAAACGCTTAAAATAACCGGTTTTTCTGGGGCTGATGTTGTAGATTCGGGCGTTAGGCTAGTAGAGGTCATGATATAGGAGAACTAAAACACAAGGGCGATCGAGTCAGGGTATTGTAAATTGTATTGTATAGATAGCTGTCCCCCATTTTACGAGACACGGAAACCGAATGGATCTGAAATCACTGATTCGCGATATTCCCGACTTTCCCAAACCGGGTATTGTCTTCCGCGATATTACTACCCTACTCAATCATCCCCAAGGATTACGTTACACGATCGATACCCTAACGGCAAAGTGTCGCGATTACGGTTTATCCCCCGATTACATTGTCGGTATGGAATCCAGGGGTTTTCTCTTTGGTGTTCCTTTAGCATACCAATTAGAAGCGGGATTTATTCCCGTCCGGAAACCGGGCAAATTACCCGCCGCCGTTCATAGTATCGAGTATGATTTGGAATACGGAAGCGATAGCCTCGAAATTCATCAAGACGCGGTGGCATCCCATCATAAAGTCTTAATTGTCGATGATTTAATCGCGACGGGAGGGACGGCGAAAGCAACGGCCGATTTATTAGAAAAAATTGGTTGCGAGGTGTTAGGATTTGCCTTTATCATCGAGTTAATCGACCTCGGTGGTCGGGAAAAATTACCCGATTTACCGATTATTACCCTCATCGATTATTAGGTTTTTTTTAAGTACCTAAGCAGAATTAATTACACATTTCGCTAACACTCTGGCAAGAGTGCCTATCTCAAAAATGGCAATTAATTCTGCACGACTATTTATCTCCTGACTCCTGAATTGGAGTCCCCACTAGGAAATTAACTTGGCACGATTACTTATGACGGCGACCGATGATAATTATAAGGCTGCAACCGCTCGATCGAGTGCTAATGGGTTACAATCTCTCCTAACTAGCGAAACTTTTTTATATATTGTCAAGCGTGTTCTCCAGGGTTTATTAACCCTGTTGTTGGCCTCGGCTTTGAGTTTCGCTATTATCCAATTAACCCCCGGCGGTTTTCTGGCTTTGCTTGACCTTAATCCCAAGATTAGTCAGGAAACTAAAGAACAATATATTGCCCTTTTTGGTTTAAAAGACCCGCCGATTGTCCAGTATTTTAAATGGTTGTGGCAAGTGGTAACTCAGTTTAATTTTGGTCTGAGTTTTACCTATTTTCGTCCCGTGTCTTCCCTATTATTAGAGAGAATTCCAGCGACGTTATTAATGTCTTTGACTTCCATCATTTTAACCTGGGCGATTGCGATTCCCTTGGGCATTCTCAGCGCCGTCAAACAAAACCAATTTATCGATAAATTTTTCCGAGTTATCAGTTATGTTGGTCAAGGTTTCCCCAGTTTTATCACTGCCCTTTTACTGCTAATTCTCGCCCAAAATGTCTCGCCGCTTTTACCAGTGGGTGATATGACCAGTATTAACTATTCTGAATATTCCCCTATCGGTAAAGTTTTAGATATCGCTTGGCACATGATTTTACCAACTATTGCCCTGACAGTTACCAGTTTTGCGGGATTACAAAGATTGATGCGGGGACAATTATTAGATGTTCTGCGACAGGATTATATTCAAACCGCGAGGGCGAAAGGTTTACCGGAAAATAAAGTTATCTATGTCCACGCTTTACGCAATGCTATTAATCCCCTGATAACTCTTTTGGGCTTTGAATTTTCTAGTTTGTTAAGTGGGGCATTTATCGCCGAATTTTTCTTTAATTGGCCAGGATTAGGTCGCTTAATTTTGCAAGCTGTGACGGCTAAAGATTTATATTTAGTTATGGGCAGTTTAATGATGGGTGCTACTATGTTGATTATCGGTAATCTCCTGGCTGATTTACTTCTCAAAGCTGTAGATCCTAGGATTAAATTGGAGGATTTAAAGTAGGGTGATAGGGAAATTTCAGCTAAATTTCCCACTACCCAACGGGTGCATCTCACATTTGCAGAAATAGGGACAATAAGCAATTATCAGTGACCCTTAAATTATTACAGATGTATCAGCAGCTGCGTGTAAGCATCCCACCGAAAAACTAATGCGCGGGGGGTTTGGGGGCGGCGCCACGCCCCCAACGGGGGGTTTGGGGGGTAGAACCCCCCAAAGGCTTGGATTGAGTGGTAAAATCGGAAGTAATGACCAATTTTAGAAGATAGTTTCCCTTTAAAAATCCCAACTCAGTAGATTTACAAAAATGGGATGTACCCCCACCCAACCCCTTTTTTCCTTTTCACTTTTCACTTAATAAACTATGTTAGCAACTACGCATTATTTACTCAGGTCAAAACAAGACGGACAATATCTAGTAGCGCGTCTGAGAAAAGGTGAAAGCGAAACTCCGGCTAGTTATCTGCTTCTGTTTAAAGAATCCTACGATGCTTTAAGTTATATCAATACCCATGCTCAGGATTTAGCCAATAATTTTTCTGTGGAAACTCTCTCAGGAACACAATTAAAGGGACTGATGCAGCGATGGGGATTTGCAGGAATTGGTTTAGTTAGTGAACCTTTGGAACCGCAAGTGCAGTTTTTAGTCTACGAAAAAGGATTTAATCTCTAAACTATGAAAAGGCTGTTAATCACTGGAGTTAGTGGGTTTTTAGGTTGGCATATTTACCAAAAAACTCGCTCATCCTGGGCAAGTTTTGGTACATATTTTAATCACAATGTCAATAGTAATGACCCAAATTTAATTAAAATTAACTTAACAGACTTAGCCGCAGTTAAAGAACTTTTTCAACAGATTAAACCCGACGCGGTAATTCATGCGGCTGCCCAATCAAAACCGAATCTCTGTCAAGAATTTCCCCAAGCATCCGAGGCAATTAATCTGACAGCTTCTCTAGAAATTGCCCGTTTGTGTAGTCAATATCAAATACCGCTAGTTTTTACCTCTACCGATTTAGTTTTTGATGGTAAAAATGCCCCCTATTCCGAAAATGATCCGGTTTCTCCCGTGAGTATCTATGGTGAGCAAAAAGTAGCGGCAGAAAAGGGTATTTTAGCAATATATCCTTGGGCGGCTATCTGTCGAATGCCTTTGATGTTTGGTTCCCCTTCTCCCACCGCTAATAGTTTTCTGCAACCCTTTTTAAAAACCCTCCAAGAGGGAAAAGAACTATCTCTATTTACCGATGAATATCGTACAGCTGTTGGGGTTAATAGTGCGGTGAATGGTTTACTTTTGGCATTAGAAAAAGTGCAAGGGATTATTCATCTGGGAGGTAAAGAAAGAGTTTCTCGTTATCAATTTGGTTTACTAATGGCGGCAGTTTTTAATATTCCCAGAGAACAAATAAAACCCTGTTTACAGTGCGATTTTCCCATGATTGCGCCGCGTCCGCAGGATGTTTCTCTTGATAGTTCTCTTGCTTTTTCTTTAGGTTATCAACCATTAAGTATTAAAACCGAATTAGAGGCAATTAGAGATGAAATTATCTGAACAAAAGCGGACTATATTAATTATCTTGCTCCTTTTTTTTACCGCTATTCTCATGGCCAATTATTTTGAGGTAGGAATGACAGGAGTGTTAGCTTTTTTCGTTGCCTATCTTTCTAAAGGATTGCGAAAAGTTAAGTAAAAAAATTATTTTTTTTAATCAACAATCTCGAATTCTATTGACTGCTCTTGGGCAAAATTATAAGTAAAATGATCGACAATATTAGTATCGCTCAATTCGAGATTATAAAAATTGATCGCCGGTTGATCAAAAAGTGGGCCAGCGTGCCAAGTTCCCACCTCTAATTTAATAAAACAGTCCCCAGGGATGCGAAAAACCTTTAATTTTTCTAAATCCGGTTGAGGATAAGGACTAGGGGGGGCCACTCCTAAAAACCACTCTTGTCCCCCCAAAGAACCAAGACATTGGGTACATTGACTATGACGAGTAATTCGCTTAAATTTACGTCCGCGAGTCTGTAAACGCATAATATAAAAACGTGGCACACCGTTTTTTAAATGCAGTTGTGCATCGCTTTCATCAAATATTTTCCCGTCATGACTAGGGGTTATTAATTGACCGTAGGGACGGAAACTCTCGGCGGTAATTAGTTGCGCTGACAGGGGACGAACGGTAATCGAATTACTCATAAAAATTACTGCTGACTAACAGTTATAGCTGTACCATCTCGGAGAGAAAGAATATTATTAATAGCAATTCTTTCCCCGGCATTTACTCCAGAAATAACCTGATAAGCTTGCCCTTGAATTGTGCCGACTTGAATTGGTTTTTGTCTGACCACTAAACGCTCCTCGGCGTTTTCTTGACCTTCTTTAGCCTTTTCTTTTTCGGCGACAAAAACAAAATTTTGCGCCCCGATGCTAGTCACTGCCGTGGTGGGAATTAATACCCCCGGTTTTTGATCCCAAATTAACCGCGTCCGCACATATTGGTTATTGCGAAGACTGCCATCATTAGTAAAGGCAAATTTCACTAAAACCGATTGGGTAGCTTGGGAAACGGTGGGAGAAATAAAAGTTACTTGACCGCGAACCCCGGGGCTGCCATCGGGATTAATAATTTCCACGGGCAACCCGACGCGCAGACGCGGTTGTAATTCCACGGGAATCTGCACATTTAGTTCCAAAGTTTTATTGTTAGTCAACGAGGTTAATTCTTCACCCAGGGAGATAATATCGCCGACTTTTCTTTGATTAAAATCGCCGACAAAACCATCAATCGGGGCGGTAATGGTGTTAAAAACTAAATTCTGGCGCGTCGCCCCTAATTGCCCCTCAGTGCTGGCTACCGCTGCTTGACGACTGTTCACTGTTGCCGCTGCCGCCGCCACCTGTTGCCGTGAGGCTAATTCGTTTTGAATGGCGATATTTAATGCTTCTTTGTTTGCCTGTAGGGTAGCTCTAGCCGCCGTCACCTGTTGACGGGCCGCATCACGATTTTTAGACCGGGCCTCTACTTCCGCCCTGGCGGCCTGAATGTCGCGG
>NZ_JASJFB010000493.1:0-3951 GCF_030065455.1 Microcystis sp. M53602_WE12
GCTAATAAGGGTTGTTGATGACGGTGAGCTTCTCTTTGTAATTGTTCCCGCACAGTCAACAGTTTAGATAAACAAGCGAGAATTCCCTCAATCGTGACAGGATTGCGATAGGGTTCCAATAGACAAGGGGTTTGAGCTAATCGGCCTAATAAACCTAATTCGGGCGGTATTTCTGGGGAAGTCGGTCGAAAATAGACATCGATTTCTTGAGTTTCTGCCGTCACATCAAGGCTAGTTTTCACGTCACCGGAAGAAGCGAGAAAAGTTTCGAGGTAATCTTTACTAAATTTGTCCCAAAGAAAGCGAGTCAAGGCTTAAGTGATTCAATCGATGATCAGGGTTATTTTATCATCTTCAAAGCCTGATTAGGAAAATTGGCAGCATTGCAGCTTTAGTTACAGATTTTTCCTAGTTTTTGCGCTAGAACTGAAAGGTTAATCAGCAAAAAACGCGCTCGACGAATGAAACCGCAAATCATCGTCTGTGGATTAGGTCGCACGGGTTATAAAATCTTTTGTTTACTCAAACAACAATCTGCGGCAGTAGTGGCGATTAGCGATCGCCAAATGGTCTGCGAATACCAGTCTGATATTATTATCGGCGATCCCTGCTCTCCTAAAACTCTGCTGCAAGCTGGCCTTCCAGATGCAGAAACCCTAGTTTTGGCCATCGATAACGACGCACTCAATCTAGAAATTCTCACCCGCGCAAGAATAATTAACCCGAAAATTCGGATAGTTAACCGACTATTTAACGAAACTTTAGGAGAAAGACTCGATCAAACCCTCCCTGCTCACGTTAGCATGAGCGTTGCTTCCCTAGCAGCCCCGATCTTTTCCTTTGCTGCCCTTGGTAATAAAGCTATCGGTCAATTACAGCTATTCGATCGCCTTTGGCCAATTCAAGAGATAATTATCGAGGAAAATCATCCTTGGTGGGGATTACCCCTCTACGAGCTTTGGGACGATCCGGCCCGGATGTTAATCTATTATCTCCCCGCTCACGACGAAATCGATCTGGTTTCCGCAGTTCTTTCGGGCAAAAAACTCCAAACTGGCGATCATCTCATTATCGGCAATAAACCGACAATTAGAGCAAAACAGCGTTTTAAACTGCAAAAGTGGCTGAGAAATCTGCTCAATCTCCGTCCCTATCAGCACTATGTCCAACCGGTAATTCTTGTCACCCTTTCCCTCTTGGGGATGATTTCCCTTGCTACCGTTACCTATCTCAGCGTTAATCAAAAAATTTCCCTCGTCGATTCCCTCTATTTTTCCGTCGGGATGATTACCGGTGCCGGAGGTAACGAAAAAGTGGCCGAATCTACCCCCGATAGTATCAAAATTTTTACCGTGGTCATGATGATTGTCGGTGCGGGGGTTATCGGTATCTGTTATGCTCTCCTTAACGATTTTATTCTCGGTAGTCGCTTTAAGCAGTTTTGGGATGCTACCCGCATTCCCGTCCGCAATCATCACATTATCTGTGGTTTAGGAGGTATCGGCACCCGGATCGTGCGACAATTGCACGACCAAGGCTGTGAAGTGGTGGTGATTGAATCGGACCCCAATAATAGATTTTTGCATTCCGTGCGCTCCTGGGGAATCCCCGTTATCATCGAGGATGCGCGTCTAGTGGCTACCCTAGAAACCGCTAATATTAACAACGCCGAATCTTTGATCGTGGTTACTTACGAGGATATGATTAATGTGGAGATTGCCCTCACTGCTAAAGCGATCGCTCCTAAAATTAATCTAGTTTTACGCTGCTCTCAGGAACAATTCGGGCGATCGATTCAAGAGGTTTTTGATTTTGATACGGTATTATGTCCCCGGGATCTAGCTACCTATTCCTTCGCTGCGGCCGCTTTGGGCGGTAGAATTCTCGGTAATGGCATGACCGATGATCTCCTCTGGGTTGCTTTGGCTACATTAATCACACCTAATCATCCTTTTATGGGGCAAATTGTCAAGGAAGCGGCGATGAATGCCGATTTTGTGCCACTTTACCTAGAAAAACAGGGTCAAACTATCCACGGTTGGCAATTACTGGAAATCACTCTCGATCAAGGTGATATTCTTTATCTAACTATGCCGGCTATGCGTTTACAACAGGTTTGGCAAAATACTTCCCTAACTATTCCCCAATCTTTCCCCGATTTAAAATGATTTCTGGTCTTAATTATCTGAGCAAAGCTAGTTATCGCTGTATCTTGAGTTTAGGCAGTGCCGGCAGTATTTTAAGTCTCGCTAGTGCCAGCAGCATTTTAAGTCTGGTTAGTATCGGCAGTATGCTCAGTATTGGCAGTGTCGGCAGTATTCTCAGTATTGGCAGTGTTGGCAGTATTCTAAGTGTCGGCAGTGTCGGCAGTATATTTGGCATTTTTCAATATCATTCTCTGCCTAACTATCCAGAGTAGTTCTAATGAACTACTACTCGCCGCTTCTTTGTCGATGGCGGTTTTTTGAGTTTAAACTGTGGGGCGATCGCTTTTTATGTAAACAAAATAGAAAGGTTATTAATCGGATTAAGGGATTTATGAGGCTGCGGCAAAACTAACACGACGATAAATTTCTAGCAAGGGAAGTTCAACGTTTAAACTCTCCAGAGGGATTATTTGACTAAGTTGATCGTAGGTTTGTAGTTGCCAGCGATCGCTCTGTGCGAGTCTGAGATATTGCTCAATGTAGGGTTCAGTTTGACTAACGAGCAGGTATTCACAAAAACTTGACAGGGAACGATATTTTCTAAATTTATCACCTCGATCATATGCTTCCGTGGCGGGGGAAAGCACCTCTACAATAAATAAAGGATTAAGAATTTCGTCTTTGCGATCGCCGTTAAATTCCGGTTCATGGTTAACAACCATGAGATCGGTATAGGTTCCACAATGATATTCAGGAATCCACAACCGCAGATCGCTGTTATACAGACGAAAATCCCTATCTCTCAATAAAAATCCCAAAAAAACCGAGATATTGATCGCAATTGCGCTGTGGGTTGCGGTTCCTCCAGGCATAAGAATCATTTCTCCATGGCAATATTCATAACGTTCCTGAGAAGTTTCAGCGATCGCCCGATATGCTTCCAAAGTGACAGGGGTTTTGGTGACTGTCGCAATAGTTGGTTTTTCTTGAGCGATAATCATCTTTGTCTTTCTCCGATATTCTAAGTGGCTGGTTATAATTAAATTAATAATGGATTTTAGGTTCGATCCCCCCTGCCCCCCTTGATAAGGGGGGTGCCGATAGGCGGGGGGATCCCCCTTAATAAGGGGGGCATCTGATAATTTTTAACGCCTACCCACTTATTAATTAATTTTATGGTTATTTTTTAGGGATTGTGGGGAAGCGATCGCTTTTTATCAAAATAGAATAGAAAGAGCGATCGCAGTTTTTCTGAGGTGAGAGAGAAAAATTTTTTAAGAGCGAACTATCGTTAATTTGATTGTATGTATTATAATTGAGTCGTTAAATTTAACCAAAATACTATACTGTCCTCATCGAGGTTATTGTTTATGAAATCAGAGTATGATCTCGCTAATATGAAAAGTCGTCCTAATCCTTTTGCTCAACAACTCAAGCGGCAGGTCACTTTACCTTTAAGGATTGATGTCATTGATTTCTTTGAAAAAAAAGCAAAAGAAAAAGGAATTTCTTATCAGGAACTAATTGATTTATATCTTCAGGATTGTGTGACAAACGACCGAGAAATTTCTTTTTAGCGATCGCTTTTTATCAAAATAGAATAGAAAGAGCGATCGCATTGTGAGCATCAGTTAATAAAACAATAAAGTTCGGGGTCAGGTATTCAGGTTTGCTAATTGTTCCTGAATATTAGCTTGAGTAGAGAGTTTTTCAGATTTTTCCCATAGAGCGTTAAAGATACTTTTATCTGTCTCGACAACTCTTGTTTGATAGGAAATATAACCTGATTCTGTTTGACCATTCA
>NZ_JASJFB010000340.1:0-3099 GCF_030065455.1 Microcystis sp. M53602_WE12
ACCCTTATAGAGAAAGGCATTTAGCGATTTTTGTCAATTGTTTTTGCTCTAGAGCGAACTAATCAATTAAGTCTCTTGCCAGATAAGGATTTAGTCGATTTATGCCCCCCTATCGAACCATACCAAGTAACGAAGAACCATTGTTTCAGCAGTCAAGTCAATTAGGGTGCGTTAGGCAATCCCTTGTTTTTAGGGAAAAAATCAAGAGCTAAATATTGCCGTAACGCACCACAAAGAAAGGTTTCAGCAGTTAAGTAGGGTGCGTTAGGCAATCCCTTGTTTTCCGGGAAAAAATCAAGAGCGAAATATTGCCGTAACGCACCACAAAGAAAAGTTTTTGGTGCGTTACGCTACGCTAACACACCCTACTGGATTGTTTCAGCAGTTAAGTAGGGTGCGTTAGGCAATCCCTTGTTTTCAGGGAAAAAATCAAGAGCTAAATATTGCCGTAACGCACCACAAAGAAAAGTTTTTGGTGCGTTACGCTACGCTAACACACCCTACTTTTATAAGCCGCTATGACGGAGGAGAGGCTCGGTACTAGGTTCGCGACCGCGGAAAGCTTTAAAAACATTCATAGGATGGGAACTTCCCCCCATAGCTAAGACAGTATCGCGAAAACGGCGGCCGATCGCTTTCACTGCTTCTTCGTTATCTAATCCCACTTCCTCGAAAGCGGCAAAAGCATCGGCGCTGAGAACTTCTGCCCATTTATAACTATAGTAACCCGCCGCATAACCGCCAGCGAAAATATGCCCAAAAGAACATAAGAAAGCATCTTCTGGTAGGGGAGGAATGATCGTCGTCGTCGCCGCTAAACGCTGTCTGACTTGTTTAGGAGTTTCGCCGCCATTGGGTTGATAACGATGGTGTAATTCCAAATCTACTAAAGACAAATGTAACTGACGCAGCATAGCCGAACCGCTCATATAATTCTTAGCTAGGAGCAGTTTTTGATAGTAATGTTCGGGGAGAGTTTCACCGGTTTCGTAGTGTTTGGCCATACTCATTAAAGTAGGGCGATCATAACACCAATTTTCCATAAATTGACTGGGCAATTCCACCGCATCCCACTCAACGTTATTAATACCCGCTGCGCCGGAATAATCCACAGTGGTTAACATATGCTGTAAACCGTGGCCAAATTCGTGAAATAGGGTAGTTACCTCCTCAAAGGTCATTAAACTGGGGTTTCCGTCCACTGGAGGCGTTTGATTGCAGATTAAATAGGCCACAGGTAAACGCACCTCGGCACCAGTTTTGGCGCGACCGATACAGACATCCATCCAAGCACCGCCGCGTTTTTCGGCGGGACGACTGTAGGCATCGAGGTAGAAATAGGCGATTTTTTCGCCCTTTTCGTCGTTAATCTGGAAATAACGCACATCAGGATGCCAGATAGGTGCTTTACCGTCGGTAGCGATAATTTCCACCCCAAAAATCCGTTTAGCGAGGCTAAATATGCCTTCTAAAACCCGTGGTAGGGGGAAATAGGGGCGTAATTCCTCGGCACTAAAGTTAAACTTGGCCTGACGCTGTTTTTCTGACCAATAGGCTATATCCCAATGCTTGAGATCGTCGGTTCCCGCAAAAGTTTTTAAGGCCTCTAAATCCTGTTTTGCCGCTTTATAGCTTACTTGGCGTAAATTGTCAAGCAATTTCTCGATTTCATCCACAGAATTGGCCATTTTCCGGGCAAGACTGACCTCGGCGTAGGTACTATAACCTAAAAGATGGGCCTGTTCCTGACGAAGTTGCAAAATGCGATCGATTAAGGGATTATTATCCAATTCTCCCAGATCAGCCCGACTAACGTAGGCTTTATAGAGTTTTTCCCGCAATTCCCGATTATCGCTGTACTTCATAAAGGGGAAATAACTGGGAAAATCGAGGGTAATCACCCAGGGACCAGTTTCGGTGCTGGCGTTAGTTTCCCCTTGGCCCCGGGCGGTTTGGGCGGCTAAACTGAGGAGACTAGGGGGTAAACCGGCGATATCTTCTGGGGTTGTTAGTTTTAGTTGAAAAGCTTTGGTGGCATCGAGGAGGTTATTAGAAAATTTCGTGGTGATTTCCGCTAATTCCAGTTGAATCGCGTTAAATCTGTCTTTTTTCTCCCCTACCAATCCCACCCCGGCCAATTGGGCATCCCGCAGAGAAGCTTCGACAATGCGCTGTTGTGCCTCGTCTAATTGCCCCCAGCTTTCCCCTTGACGCAGGGACGAGAATGCCTCATAAATGGGTTTACTTTGGCTTAAACGGCTAATAAACTCGACTACCTGTGGTTGTACGGTTTCGTAAGCTTGACGCAATTCCGGGCTATTTTTTACCCCCATCAGATGACCGATAATCCCCCAACTCCAGCTTAAACGTTCTTCGATCCGGGTGAGGGGTTCGACTAATTTTTCCCAGGTGGGGGCAATCTGCGCTTCTAAATCGGTTAATTCTCTGGCCAGTTCCTGCAAAAGTTGCGTCATGCCAGGGACAATTAGGCCGGGTTGGATTTGGTCAAAAGCCGGTAATCCTTGACCGGCAAGCAGCGGGTTACTGGTGTTCGTCATAATTGTTGGTCTGGAAGGGTGGGTAATCTGTATCTTTTACTACCCTAACCCAAATCCCCGACCATCTATCCGGGCGATCGAACGCCGGAGCTTTTTCAGTGGGGTGTGGGGTGTGGGGTGTGGGGTGTAGGGTGTGGGGTGTAGGGTGTAGGGAAAGAAACCTCTTTCATCTGTGGGGGTGAAAATTTTTTCATTGGGACTGCCTCTGTTGATCAAAGATAAGCAAAAATTATTTATTGACTCCAAAAACTTGAGAATATTTAAATTAACATTCCGCAATATTTACAAATTCTTAAGAATTAATTGAGAAAGATTTTTATTTAACAACGATGTTACAATGGTTACAGCGATTTTACTGAATTTCATAATGGGTTATTCTGTGCTTTTTTGGGCAGCAATGGTTGAAACCCTTGCCACACCTAGAAGGTGATCCTAATTAAGACGGTCAAATCAGTCAATTTCACCCATAACGATGATCTTTTTTTTGTGTAGTTTTATTGCAAAAAAAAAGTTTTTTTGACAAAAAGCACAAAGTATGATA
>NZ_JASJFB010000781.1:0-5539 GCF_030065455.1 Microcystis sp. M53602_WE12
ATGGGAGTGATCAGGGGGAAATTCAGGTACTTTTTCCCTGAAAATTAGGTAATTGACCCCCTCAAAATCGGTAAAACCCCACACCCCACACCCTACACCCTACACCCTGCTTCTAGGAAAAACTTTTTCAGCAGACCCTAGGTAGATAGGGAGCGAGGGCAGCAGAAAAAAAATTCTGGTTCCACCCTATTGTTCATCTCAATTTAGGTGTTCAATGTCGGTAATAATCGGTAAAATCACCGTGATCTTTGTGCCTTTTCCTTCCTCACTTTCTAGGTAAATTTGTCCTTTGTGCGCTTCCACACAGCGTCCGACAATGGCTAATCCTAATCCCGTTCCTTGAATATTATCGACATTGCTACCGCGATAAAAAGGTTTAAATAAATGTTCTTGATCTTTGCTGGGAATACCAATTCCTCGATCGATAATTTTAAAGACTACCTGCTCGGATTCGACAATAATCTTAAATTCTACGGGGTTGCCTTGGGGTGAATATTTGAGAGCATTTCCCAGTAAATTTGTCAAGATATGTTTAATTAAATTTATATCCCAAAGTCCTCTTTCTAAGCTGCCCTCAATTTGGAAAATAATTGCTAATTGCGGCTCCGGCTTAACCGTAAAAGATTCTACCAATTTCTGACAATAATCCAGCAAATCCACCGGATCAAATTGACAGTATAATCTCCCGGAATCGGCCCGGCCAATTAATAACACTTCTGTGAGCAATTGATCCATGTCTTTAATGGCCGATCGAATCATGCGAAAATAGCTAACTTGCTGATCTTTTGTCAACCGATCGCGACTTTCTTCTAATAATCCAGCCGAGAGTAAAATTTTATTTAAAGGATTGCGAAAATCGTGGGATAACATGGAAACAAATTCAGTTTTTAACTGATTTAATTCCTGAGCTTTTTCCAGTTGATTAGTGCGTTCAATCACGCTCATTTTTAAAGCTTCGTTCGATTCTCGTAAAGCTTCCTCCATCTGTTTTCGCTCGATCGCATAACATAGCGATCGAGTTAAAATTTCTAAACTTACTTCTCTTTTAATTAAATAATCCTGCGCTCCCTGACGCAGTGCTTGCAAGGCCAAATTATCATCATTAGTATTAGTTAAAACCACGATCGGCAATTTCGGAGCCGTAATTAAAAGGGGAGCTAAGGATTCCAAACCCTGACTATCTGGTAAAGTTAGATCTAATAAAATTACATCAAAATCTGTTTGTTGTAACAAAGAAATAGCCTCGGATAATCTTGAGACATTAACCAGATGAAATTCTTTTTTTTCATTACCCTTAAGAATTTCCTTTAATAATCGAGCTTCGGCTAAATTATCCTCGATTAAAAGAACTTTTATATCCTGCGAGAGTCCCATTTTTTAATCAAGAGTTAAAGAGGTTTGGGAGGTTAGGAAGTGGGGGGTGGGGTGTGGGGTGTGGGGGGTGGGGTGTGGGGTGTGGGGTGTAGGGTGTAGGGCGTGGGGAGAATAAAGCTGCCTCCTGCCTCCTGACGACCGACTCCTGATAACTGATAACTGATAACTGATCACTGATAACTGATCACTGATAACTGATCACTGATAATGATTCACTCCCCGGGTAAAGTAGCGGTTTCTAACCAAAAAGCCTCGATATTTTTGACAATTTTGAACAAATCGTTGAGATTGCGCGACTTGGTTATATAACAATTAACGTGCAGTTCATAGCTATAAAAAATATCCTCCTCGTTGCGAGAAGTGGTTAAAACCACCACAGGAATTCTTTTTAAACTGGGATCGTTTTTGATTTCCGCTAACACCTCCCGTCCGTCTTTTCTGGGTAAATTCAGATCGAGAAGAATCAGATTAGGACGGGGAGAATCGAGATACTCCCCTTCTCGACGCAGATAATCCATGGCGTTGACACCATCCCTAACGATAACTAATTCGTGCGGGACGGTGCTAGTTTTTAATGCCTCTTGGATGAGGCGAATATCAGCTTTGCTGTCCTCCACTAATAAGATAATTTTGTGTGGCACGTCCTCGCCAGCGCTCACGCTCGTTACCTCCTAGGGGAATTGTAAAACAGAAAACCGCTCCTTTGCCTAATTGGGATTCTACCCAAATTCGTCCGCGATGACACTCGATAATTTTCTTGCAAATCGCCAAACCCATACCTGTGCCGGGGTACTCGTCGCGGGTGTGTAGTCGTTGGAAAATCACGAAAATGCGTTCGGAAAATCGGGGATCGATACCAATTCCATTATCGGTGACAGAGAACAGCCATTCCTCCTCTTGACGTTGGGCAGCAATATGAATAGTGGGAGTTGCTTTTCCCCGGAATTTAATGGCATTACCGATGAGATTTTGGAACAATTGCATTAACTGGGTTTTATCTGCCATGACAATTGGCAAAGGATCAACGGTGATTATAGCTTGACTTTCCTGAATTCTCCCTTTCAGGTTAGCGAGAGCTTTTTCCAGTGCCAGATTAGCATCGATGGTATTAAACTCTACCGCCTGCATATCCACTTTCGAGTAAGCCAGCACATCATCTATTAATGTTTGCATCAAACTGACACCTTCGACGGCAAAAGTAATAAATTCTTTAGCATCTTCGTCCAGTTCTTCGGTGTAGCGCATTTCTAGCAACTGCACATAGTTGGCGACTTGATTGAGGGGTTCCTGTAAATCGTGGGAGGCGACGTAGGCGAATTTTTTTAATTCGGCGTTTGATAGTTCCAAATCCCGCGCTAAACGGGCCAATTCATCGGCTTGTTTTAAGATGATATTGACGATCGCTTTTCGTAATTCTAGTGCGGCGTTAATTTCTACTGCTTTCCAGGGGAAAGATTTGAGGCGAACGGTTTCTTTCCAGAGGGAGAAAGATTTACGCGGACAGAGACGAATATCACCATCTATGGCAGTCGTTTCGATCGCTTTACCCGGATCACCACCCCAGTTCACGGTTTGAATTACTTCCGGACGAAACCAGAGGAGATAATTACGTTTAGAAATGGGAATTGCTAGTAAACCACTGGCAATGTCTTTAAACTTACCCGCATCGGCATAAATTCGCGGTAAGGAATTGGTATAGTAAACATCTTCATGGACGTTTTTTTCTAGCCAAGTAATCAGATAATTTAGTTCTTCTTCGCTCGGTGTTACTCCAATTAAGGTATAATTGCCGCCTAAACAAATAGCAGCTCCCGTGGCTTTAGTTAGATCGAGCAGATTCGGTTTATGGGCAATTAATCCATCAATAAAGTTATTAGCTTCCGCCATATAATCGATTAATTGCGATTGCACAAAGGTTAATTTTACTCGATAGTCATAATCCTCGGTTTCTTCCCGTGCCGATATTTCCGAGAAAATTACTCTTCCTAAGAACTCACAAGCTTTACGGAGTTCGTAGGGTACATATTTAGGGGTGCGGTGATGACAGGCAATAATGCCCCAGAGACGTTTATTTTCAATCAGAGAAATGGTTAGAGATGCTCCCACTCCCATATTATGCAGGTATTCTAAATGACAGGGAGAAGCACTTCTAAGACTGGACAGGGTTAAATTTAAGGGTTGTTGGGTTTCGGGATGAAGACTAGGCACTAGATCGACGGGTTCAGAGGTAGCATCGGGAATCTGTCGAATCCAATTAGCACTTAATAAATTTCGTGCCGGGAGAGGGATATCGGAAGCGGGATAACGTAAACCGAGATAGGGTTCTAGTTGCTCTATTTTGTCTTCTGCTATCACATCACCGTTATCTTCTTCGTCGAATTTGTATAACATAACTCGATCGAATCCTGTCATTTTTCGCACTTCTTTAACGATGATATTACAGAAATCTTTCAGGCTACGGGTGGCTTCAAGTTTATCGATCGAAGTTTTGGCTAGGTGATAGAATCTCAGGAAAGGAATGTTTTCATAGGAAATAGCTGGTTCTAACTCTAAAATCAGCATTTGTTCGGCGTTGCGGTGAAAAATAGCATCAAAGACAGCAAAATCATCCCCTTTAACCCGCGCCCAAATTTTGGAGGGATTGATAGCATCAAAATCGTTATTTTCTATGGCTGATTTTAGAGGATCGATCTGAAAGGGATCGAAGATTTCCTCTAGGGTTTTACCGATAATTTCCCCCGGAGAAATACCCAATAAACTGCGGCTATTACTGCTAGTTTGGCTGACTTTTAGCTCCGGTTCGCTGAGAACTAAAAGCACCCCGTGCGGTTGAATTCGGTTATAGAGATGGATCGGTTCCCGTTCGATCGAAGTTGGGTTAATTGTCTCGGTTAGAACTTCCATGTGTATTGCCCCCAGAGGATTTTTGCCAAGTTGAAAACTCTTTGTTTATTAAAACTATTTCTTCTCACTTTCAGGGAGCGATCAAGAATAAATTTACTTCTCTTAATCCCAGGCCATCAAAAGTAATAAAACTTTAATTAATCAGTTATCTATCGATCGAGCAGTTCTGTTCAGTTCCCTTTATTATAATCAGTTTTTCTCTGAGAATCTAGGGTAATTTGTTAAGAATTAAGATTTAATGTTACAAGGGACAGATAATTCTTAATAAAAATATACAGTAGGGTGTGTTAGCGAAGCGTAACACACCAAAATCTAAGATTTAAATATGATAGCAACCCTTTTTTGTTAATTACCTGGAGGTAAAATTTTGAACATTTCTGCAAGCTTATAACTATTTACAAGGAGACTAATTGGCGGATTAATCTTTTGTGCTTTTTCTGGAACTATTTTTGTGAAAAATTCCTGCAACTTTTGGGATATATTGTTCTTGGTTTCCTTATCTTCACCTTCGACTTGATTAATTCCCACCTCGGTGAGGGTAGCCAAAATTTCCTTGCGAAGACCATTATAGCCAACGATGTAAAATTTGTTAAGAGCTTCTAGGACTTCATTTAATTTAATCAGCAGAAATTGTTTAAACTCTTGCGTAATTTTGCTATCGTCAATCATTTGAATTAAACCTAAGATTTCTTCCCTTAACCTGTTCAAATCCTCTTTGCTTAAATATATTTCCTCAAAATCTTCTACACAAGAAGGAAGCCAATGTAGAGCGTACCAGTCAGGAGAGTTTAATGGCTGTAAGAAAGAATTTGACCAAGACATTTCAAGTCTTGAAAATACACTAATTAATTCATCCTTAATTTGTTTCATAAGTTCTTTATAGGAAGACTGTTTTCTTGAAGGAAAATATTGTAGTTGATCTTCTATATGATAAATAAGCTGTAGTAATTGAATCAACCCTTTCTGAACAGAATCAGTGTCATTTTTCACTTCCATTGCTCTTGCTAAAACTGCTTGAACTGATTCGTCAGTTTCGTCTGGAGAACATCTTTGTAGGATAATTAATAAACGTTCGGCTGGATTATGAATCGGTAGAGTAGATGATTCCATAAATTTTATCAAAGGCTAGATAGGTGATATATAGAACAATAATATTGTAACCTAAGTACCTAGGCAAAATTAATTACATACTCGCCTCCAAAATTGTCCAGCACTTTTTTAACGTAAGCGAGGAGGCTCTTTCGGTCTTTATAGGCGCTAA
>NZ_JASJFB010000698.1:0-1223 GCF_030065455.1 Microcystis sp. M53602_WE12
AAATGGGGCGAAAGTCTGTGGACTCTGTGTAAGACAGTACATGGTTTTTTAACTGTGGTATGCGACGGTGGTGGAAGCAGAAACTTAAATCGTGAGGTTTAGGAATCGCCGCCCTAAAAGTGCGGCGAGGATGTCAATGAGAGGTAATATTAATTTGAATGAGGTTTTACGGTTATGACATTAGCAAAACTTATTTATCGGGGGGGGGATAAGAATTGCTTATCCAAGATAGCGATCACATCCTCTGTTTTAGCTGTTAGTACCTTCGTGATTGTACCTGTTAACGCTTCTAACGTCACCTTGAACTTTAATACCTTACCAAGTTCACAAGGATGGACGTATTTGGTAGATGGTAATACAGCAACGGAGACAGATGTGTTTTCTATCAGTAACGGTGTTCTCACTCAAAATACATTAGGATCAGGTGATGGTGTTAACGGCTATAGGTTAGCGAATGTCGTTGACACGACTCAGCCTTTTACCTTATCTTGGCGATCACGAGTGCTTCAAGATGAATTTGTACTAAATCCTCAAAATTTCTTTGGTTTGGGATTAAGCATCAATAGTTCATCACAACGTTTTACGGTTGGGTTTGGGACTGACGCAATCGGCATTTCAGCATTTCAAATACTGCCAGGATCATTTAACAATACCGTGTTTCATAATTATCGCTTGGAAGGTTCATTTAACAGCGGAAACGCTCAATTATACATTGACGACCTACCGATTGCCACTTTAGCCCTTTTGAGTGGAGTTACCCCAAATGCTTCCGACGGACTTTTCTTTGGGGATGCAACAGGTTACACTAATGCACTAGCGGAGATAAGCAGTTATAGTTTTATACAGGGTACTCTTCCCGGATCAGTTCCCGAACCTTCATCAATTCTAGGGTTACTGAGTTTAGGAGTATTAGGAATAGGTGCAGCCTTAAACCGAAAACTATAACCCCTAAATTATCATCGGCAAAAGTTCCCTGACTTCCTTGTACATTTAAAGTCAGGGATTAAGCGTTTGCTTGACATAAATGTATATCTCGACAACCCCAGAGTCTTTTGACATCCTCACCGCCGTAAACGGACGGTGATTCCCAAACCTCACGATTTAGGTTTCTGCTTCTTTCCCTTGCGGGGTTCCGCACCTGCCTTAACAGATTCACTCTGTTCTGGTCTTATGGTCGCGACCCGGACTGACACCGCAAGCCCTGCGGCCAAAATATTTTTACT
>NZ_JASJFB010000394.1:0-9077 GCF_030065455.1 Microcystis sp. M53602_WE12
ACTCGATTGTCTATCTTTTGGTATTAACCTGTTGATGCCTTAAGTCCTTCCCTATATGGATTTCAGCTACTTTTGAGCGTAGTTGCTCTCATCGAATTTTATTTTAAGTTAATTATTTGCATAACAATTCCCGAAGAGCCTCCGATTCAAAAATTTAAATTTTCAGGGTTTCCATAAATTGACAGGATTATCAACTAGAAACAGAGTAACCATTCAGGGGGAGCAGGAAAAAAACTGATAGCTGCCTCCTGTCTCCTGTCTCCTGAACTCCCTAACCTAAATCTCGGTCTTTAGTGACAGTAATTTCCTTAGATAAATGTCGATACCAAGTAAAATAGAGACCGATGGAAAGCAAAAGAAAAACCAAAGCCAAAATCTTCAAACTTTGCCACTGCTTGATGATTAAAACAATCCCCATCATAAAGAGGACTAATTGCCAAGGAACGGTGAGAAAAGCGGCAATGATATCCCGTTGATTTTCCGCTTTAATTTTTGCCTGTAGGTTAGGTTTAACACTGTGACGGACTTCTCCCCAAAAGCCAAAAGGTCGGGTAACATTATAGAAATTTTCCATAACTAAAATATCGGTGGGAGGAGTTAACAAAGTAGCGATAATACAGCCAGCTAAAGCGAACAAACTCGGCACAAGAAAGAGAATAAGTTCCTGATATTGACTGTGACGAAAGAAAGGTAAAATTATCGCTTGTGAGGCAATAGCCGCAATCATTCCCGCTAAAGTTCCCACGGCAAAACCATAACCATTAAAGCGCCACCAATACCAACGTAATAGGAGAGGAACTGCTAATCCTACCCCTAATCCCGTGGTTAACCAACCCCAAATATCATTGACATTTTGGATATTAAAACTCAAAACTAAGCCAATTACTACCACAAAAACCGAGGCCAGACGACCTTGAAAAACTAACTCCTGTTCTCCCGCATTTGGTTTCAAAAAAGCTTGATAGATATCTTTGACCCAATAGGCAGCACTAGCGTTAATAACTGCGTTAAAAGTGGACATAGCTGCCGCTAAAAAAGAAGCAATTAATAACCCTTTCATCCCCACAGGAATATATTGAGTAATAACCGTGGCCAGAATTCTTTCCGGATCTGTAATCGTGCCTTTAGTTAAACCGTAGTGAATACCTAAAACCGCAAAAGCTGTGACTAGCGGCCAACGGAAAGAAAGCAGAACAATCCAGAATAAAGATAATAAACCGGCATCTCGATCGCTTTTGGCGGCTAGATATCGTTGTAACATATATCCACCGCTGCCGCTGCAACCTTCGATGATGGTTTTAACTAAATAAAAGAAAATCACCCCACCAAACAAATTAAAGATGGCATAATCTCCGGGTAAATCCAACGTCAGGGAGGGAAAAATACTCGCCCATTCGCTTAAATTCCAAGTTTTTGGCTCCGCTGCCCCTGGAATTGCCACCGTGAAACTATCGGGAAGATTAACAGTAAAAAAGGCCACTGTCGATACATAAATTACCGCCACAAAAATCAGAAAACCTTGAAATAAATCGGTAATTACCCCACCATAAAAACCACTGGCCACCGTATAAATCAAGGTTAGAAGAATCAATATCACCGAAGCAAGACGATCATCCATACCCAGAAACTGCCCTAAAAATTTCCCCCCCGCAACGGAGAAATAACTCATCGCACCGATAGAGAATAAGAGAGTGGCGACGGCGCTAATAATTCGGGCAAAATTCCCCTGTTTTCCAGTTCCAAAGCGAAATTGCATCCATTCCGCCATGGTCATAACTTGGGCGCGGCGATTCCATTTGCCCATAAAAGCCATGAGAAAGGCCATAATTAGGACGACACCGCCGCGGATTTCGATAAATAGTCCTTTGGGTCCGACGGCGTAAATTAGGGCAGAAATGACCATAGTTCCCGCTAAATCGGTGTTAGCTGCCATTCCCGACACCCCTAACATCCACCAAGGCAAATTGCGATTACCTAAAAAGTAGGATTCTAGACCTTGAGAAGCTTTTTTCTCGGCTATAATCCCGATTATTAGGGTTGCTGCCAGATAAAGCAGGATAATTACATAATCAATTAACTGCATAGTTGAGATCAATTTAACTTTCGATCGTTATAGCATCAATTGACTACGATTTCTGGCTAACGGTTTCTTTTTCTAAGATTTGCACCCGTTGCTCTAGCTTTTTTAAATCTTCCTTTATTTCAATTACTAAAGTAGCTAAACGCTGGAACAGTGGGTCACTTTCCCCGACTACTTCCCCATTTACTATACCTGTTCCCGATCGCCGTTGGGGAATGGGAGCGGCATTTTCCCCGCGGATGGATATTCCTCGAATCTGACTTTCAAGGCGCTCGACTCGATTGCGGAGACTAATTAACTCCGATCTTACCGCCGTATCCGATTGTGCTTTGCTGGCATTAACAAAACTCAGTATTAGCAAAAGGGAGATAATCAGAGTTAAAAAGCCATAAAAAGAGATTTTAGCTAATTTCATCGATTTTACCTCCTATCTATCTTACCCAACTTAATGTTAAGAAACGTGGCTAAATCTAAAGCTTGATTGCAATTCCGCCCCCGGGTGATTAGTTGCTCAAAAGAGGATGATAAGGTAAAAAACACGATTTTGTCGAAATTTGGCCTTATCTCTATGTATAAAAACTCAGATAAAGATTTTCTCGGAGCGGCAATCACAGCCGGTTTAGGTGCGGGAATCGTCACTTCCTTTGCTGTCAATCAAGGACAAGACATCGGTACAGCTTTAGGAATTACCGCTTTAGCGGCTGTTTGCGGTGTTATCTGCCGTCATTTTGACCTAATGTGATGCAATCTTCCTCACACCTCCAATTCTGCCGAAAAATCCTGTTTTTTCTCGTATTGATAGGGACCGAGCAGAGCACCCCAAATTCCCTTACCAGTGCCGGGATCTAGGCCTTTATCGTAGGTTTTTAGGCTATGACTCGTCACCTCGAAACCTAAAGCCACCTGATAGGTTGTACCCTCATAGGTGAATTGACAGCGCTGTTCCGGTTGCGGTTGGGCGATAAACTGGTATTGATGATCAGCGAGAGTATGGACTTGAACCGCTAAAGTGCAAGTAGGCAGGAAAGTTAGGTCTTCTAAGCTAATTTTTCGCAAAATATCGGGATTTTTGCCCGCACCTTGCACGGATTTCAGGTCATTAAACATATAATGCCTAACCTCTAACCCTGCCGATTCCGAGCGCGTTAATCGCCACAGTCGCGGTCGGTAGGGTTGGTCTAAATTGATCATACTGGCCTGTTCGGCAAAAAGTGCGATGCTGTCTTCCCGAAATAAAGGCAACGGACGCAACCATAAACGCAGGTGAACGTACCACACCGGTTCCGCTTGTGCTTGCCGTTGATTTTCAAATTCACCTGCGAGATACCGACCAAAAGTGATTAATTCAGGGGTCATAGCTCAAAAAATTCTCCTTATTGCCTCAAAATTAATCATAACACCCATAGAAATCACTTTTTTGACAAAAATGACCTTCAGGCTAATGGAACCCGCTTAAACCCAGCTATTCCCCCTTTAGTGTACCAATATTCCCAGCGACCGCCAGCAGCACTAGACCAATCCTTGAGGTCAAATTTACCGCTGCCGGAGGGAGTTCCTGCGATGCGATAGACTTTCACCGCTTGACCGTTATTATTCCAGATTAAAGGCCGATCCGGCTCCATCTGTTCGGGTAGAGTCCCGTTAGTTTGCAGAAAATAGGCATCTTGTCCCTTATCGGTGCCGTTGCCATAGACTTTGGCGATACCATGCTCATCGATCGCCAGAAAAGCACCTTCTTCTAAACCGATAGCGTAGGCGGGCAGTTGATTGTGATTATCGTGTACATTGCGGGCTAAAAAACCAAAAAGGCGACCATATCTTGTTTCGGGATGATCTTGATTGAGTCGATCCAAATGGGTATCTGTCACCACTTTTTTGAGAAAAGGAACCCGAATAAAATCACTCCGATAGAAGTCTTTGGTGTTGAAGTGAAAGGGATTATTTAATATTTCCGAACTCAGTACTCCTTCGTGAGTAGGCGCATAGTAAAAATCACCCAGAATAGCCATTCCTGCGCTGGTTCCCGCCACGGGAACTTTTTTCTCATTGATCAGATAATTGATCGCTGTTTCCACCTTTGTGCTTTCCCACAAATCCTCGTACTGATTTTGATCACCACCGGCAAAAAAAAGAATATCGGCATTACGAATATATTCGATAACATCAGGATGATTCGCCGCTTCACGACTATCAATTGATAGTTCCGCCGCTGAGCCGATCAGGGAGCGGTAATTGTCGCAAATCCAATCAGCTTGACCGCCAAGATTGCCAAAGCGCAACACTAAGTAATTACCGCCTTTAGCTCGATTCAATAACCATGTGGTCGCTTGATCTTCTCCTAATTTACCTCCTTCCGCTCCCCCGATTAATAAAATACCCGATCGATGTTTTACCGACTGAAAATTGGCTTGTCCACAACGACAAGAATAACGAAAATCTCGATTATGATTGTCGAACATAGTCTTATACCCTCGCCTCTTAGCTTACTGCTTCTATCCTAGCTTTAACTAGGACAAAATCAGAGTTTTCTACCATAAAAGTTAACAACAAAGCCGATCTATAGCTGAAATCGGTAGCGGCAAAACTCCCTAGTTTACATTCTGTTAAAAATCGTCCTATAATAATCCAAGGCTAGAAACTGGCAATTATTACTGTTGAAGTTGAAAATCGGCGGGCGATATGTTAAACAGACGTTCTTTTTTGCAAGGATTAGGTACAATCGCCTTAGCGGGAGGTTTAAGTGGCTGCGCTTCTGGAAGCGGCAATCTGAGCATTTTTCTCCTATCTGGTTCGATTCCGCCGCGATTACTAACAGATTTTCGGAAAACTATTGCCGAAAAAAAAGTCAATTTTCAGTCGGAAAGGCAGCTGAAAGAGCTATTAAAATTGTTGGAAAAATGGTTAAAAAATCAGGGGCAACCAGCCTCACAATTTTCGATTTCTATTCCTTTTAGGGAACAAAAACCAGCGATCGGTAATTTAGTCACCCTAGGGGATGCTTGGCTAGGAAAAGCGATTACCAACGGCTTAATTCAACCCCTAGATACTTCTCAACTCTCTAATTGGTCAAAACTGCCCCCCCGTTGGCAAGAAAACATGGCTCGCAATGCCCAAGGACAACCGCAAACAGAGGGTAAAGTCTGGGGTGCGCCCTATCGTTGGGGAATGACAGTAATTGCCTATAATGAGGAAAAATTCGCTCAATTTGACTGGCGACCACAGGATTGGTCCGATCTATGGCGACCGGAATTAACCGGTAAAATTGCCCTAATTGATAATCGTCGCGAAGTCATCGGTTTAACCCTAAAAAAATTGGGTTATTCTTATAATTCCAGTGATTTAAAGCAAGTTACGGCACTAAAAGACCAGCTATTCGCTTTACAAAAACAGGTAAAATTTTATAGTTATCAATATTATTTACAACCCCTGATACTCGGTGATGTCTGGCTATCTGTGGGTTGGTCTAATGATATTTTACCCGTGAGCGATCGCTATAATAAAATTAAAGTTGTTGTCCCCAAATCTGGCACTTCTCTCTGGTCAGATGTTTGGGTAAAACCAGTTTTAACTACTCCTAATTCTCTTGTCCAGCAATGGATTGATTTTTGTTGGCAACCAGAATCCGCCACTAAAATTTCTTTATTTACCTCCGGATTATCACCCCTAATTCTCACTCAAAATCCCGACCAAATTTCCCCAGATATTAGAAATAATCCTTTACTTGTTAATCCAGAAGCGATCAAAAAAAGCGATTTTTTAAACCCTTTATCCCCAGCAACCGAGCAAGAATACGAGCAATTGTGGCAAGCAATGCGACAGTTAGTATAGTCAGGAGATACTAGACAAAATTCTGCGAGAATATTGAGGTGAAAATTACATTTACCTAACTGATAACTGATAACTGATAACTGATTAAGCGGCTTGACTTTGGGTTTCTTGGGCGAGAAAAGTAAGGATAGAAGCTTTCTCAATTAACCCCAAAACCCTGCCGTTTTCTTCTACCACTGTCACTTGAGATAAATTTTCTCCTTCCAAAATTTTTACCACATCTAGGAGGGAAGTATTAGACAAAACCAGTTTGAGACTTTCGCTAGTTTGTAATAACTGGCCGATATTTACCTCTGTCCATTGGGAAGTGGGAATCGTTTTCAGAGCCTCTACATTAATCACCCCCAATAGTTTACCTTCGCTATCGGTAACTAGGAATTTAGACCATTGTTGTTTACCGATAACATAATTATTAGCAAACTCGCGCAGGGTTAAATTAATCGGCACTACAGGACTATTAGGAGAGATAACATCTTTAGCACTGTAGCGACTTAGGAAATCTTGAACCTTAGCTGATTGAGCGGAAAAGCCAGCATTTTGTAGAAGGAAAAAGCCAATTAATAGCGTCCAAGCACTGCCAAATTGACTGATTCCGAGAATTGATAGCGCACCGATGACAATCGCTAACCAACCAAAAAATTGACCGAAACGACTAGCGAATAAAACCCCTTTATTGGGATTGCCCGTTACTTGCCAGACGATGGCTTTAAGGATATTACCACCATCTAGAGGTAAACCGGGGATCAGGTTAAATAACCCTAGGGCGAGGTTGATATAGACCAGGAGAGAAAGAATCGCCGCCAGGGGCGCATTTAAGCTAATATTGGAACCAATAATTAGGAAGATACCGAAGAGCAGTAAACTAACTAAAGGGCCAGCAATTGCTACTAGAAAAGCTTCTAGAGGAGTTTTCGATTCTCTGCCGAGAGTTGCCAACCCACCGAATAAAAAGAGGGTAATTGATTTGACTTCAATCCCTTGGGCGATGGCAACAAAACTATGACCTAATTCGTGGGCAACCACGGAGGCAAATAGGAGAATAGCGGCAAAAAATCCTAAGAGCCAGGGCATGATTCCCGTTAACTGGGGAAACTGACTTAAATCTCTCCCATAGGTTAAGGTAATTAACCCCAGAACGAAGAACCAAGAAGGATTAATATAAAAGGGAATTCCAAAGAGATTCCCGACTCTAATGTTGCCATTCATTTTGTATCTTCTCCAATTATTGGGGACTAACGCCAAGAAGATTAGGTTATCAATTACGCCATTCACTTCTGTTAACAATTGTAACAAAAATGAAAATCTCCCCGGCATTCCTTCAGGGAGTAAAAACCGTCATCCCTGTGGTTCGGTTATTTTCGTAGGAGAATTAAATCAATGATTAATTATTTACGGGGACAAGCGATCGAGGTGCTCAAAACCCCTAATAACCGACTGATCTTGATTTTAGACGTAAACCAGATCGGTTACGAAATCCAAATTCCCTCGCGATTAGCCCTAGACATCGGCAAAGATAACAATGATAGTCGTCAGATTTTTACTCACCTACTCCTTCGCGAGGAGCAGCCTTTATTGTACGGTTTCGGCACCGCTCCAGAGCGAGATCTGTTTCGTCAACTGCTTTCCGTCAATGGGGTTGGGGCGCAATTAGCCCTAGCTTTAATCGATACCTTGGGGATTGAGGAACTTGTGGTGGCGATAGTGACAGGAAATACCAAATTTTTGAGCAAAACCCCCGGAGTTGGCTTAAAAACAGCAGAAAGAATCGCTTTAGAGTTAAAAACTAAATTGGCAGCATGGCGACAACTAAGAGAAGCGACGACGACAACCACGGCAATACTACCGGCAGCGGCAATCCTTGAAGATGTGCAGATGACCCTTTTAGCTTTAGGATACAGCCAAGAGGAGATCGATCGAGCTATGGCAGTCCTCAGTCAAGATGCTTTATTTAGTAAAAATACTCAGCCAGAAGACTGGATTAAAGGAGCCATTAATTGGCTAGGGTAAATCAGTCGTCGGTCGTCGGTCGTCAGAAGATTAGTTTTATTGATTCTCCCCACACCCCACACCCTACACCCTACACCCTACACCCCGCTCCCCACTTCCCCACTTCCCCACTCCCTTGTGAGGGCAAATGTTAAAAAGTATTACGAAAATAGTGAGAAGGTGAACCAGATGCCGCAAAATAGTTGCGTTAGGTCGCTCTAGCTAGGGAAGTCTTGAGACGCTGAGGCGGAAACGAGATAACTTGAGCGTAGTGACCACAACTGCTATAAAATGTCAGATTAAGTTTATTAATCTCACTTAGTTGGGAGGAATCCATCAATGAGTATCGTCACGAAATCGATCGTGAATGCTGATGCTGAAGCTCGTTACCTCAGCCCCGGCGAACTAGACAGAATTAAAGCCTTCGTTGGCAGTGGTGCCGCTCGTTTACGCATCGCCGAAACCCTGACCGGCGCTCGCGAAACCATCGTCAAACAAGCTGGCGATCGCTTATTCCAAAAACGTCCTGACATCGTTTCCCCCGGTGGCAACGCTTACGGCGAAGAAATGACCGCCACCTGTCTGCGTGACATGGACTACTACCTACGTTTAATCACCTACGGAGTAGTTGCTGGTGATGTCACCCCGATTGAAGAAATCGGTTTAGTCGGTGTGCGTGAAATGTACAAATCTTTAGGAACCGACATCGGTGCCGTAGCTCAAAGCGTTCGCGAAATGAAAGAAGTTGCTACTGGTCTTATGTCTTCTGACGATGCTTCTGAAGCTTCTTCCTACTTCGATTACGTGATCGGCTCTATGTCCTAGAATAACTCCTTTGTGAATTGTTCTAGACACACCCCCCGTAAACCTCTTAAGATTAAGCAAAACCCAAGGAAGAACCACCATGCAAGACGCAATTACTTCTGTTATCAACTCTTCTGACGTTCAAGGCAAATACCTTGACTCTAATGCTCTCGGCAAACTGAAAAGCTATTTCGCCACCGGTGAACTGCGCGTGCGTGCCGCTAGTGTCATTAGTGCTAACGCTGCCGGTATCGTTAAAGAAGCTGTGGCTAAGTCCCTGTTATACTCTGACGTAACCCGTCCCGGTGGCAATATGTACACCACCCGTCGTTACGCCGCTTGTATCCGTGACCTCGACTACTATCTCCGTTATGCTACC
>NZ_JASJFB010000628.1:0-3353 GCF_030065455.1 Microcystis sp. M53602_WE12
AGAGAAATGTCTTTAGGTGCTTATGCTCATCAAGATTTACCCTTTGAAATGTTAGTAGAAGCCTTACAAACAGAGAGAAATCTTAGTCATACTCCTCTATTTCAGGTAATGTTTGTCCTTCAAAATACTGCCTTATCTGAAATAGAGTTAACGGGTTTAACTATTGATTCTTTCCCCTTAGAAGTTGAAATAGCTAAGTTTGATTTAACCCTATCAATGCAAAATACAGAGACGGGATTAATGGGGGTTTGGGAATATAATACTGACCTATTTAATAGCGAGACTATTGAGAGAATGAACGGTCATTTTCTGACTCTACTTGAGGGGATTATTACTAATCCGAGTGAGAGAGTTTCTCAATTACCTTTGTTAACTAAAGTTGAACAACAACAGTTATTAATTGACTGGAATAATACTGAGGTAGATTACCCTGCTAATAAGTGTATTCATCAATTGTTTGAGGAGCAAGTTGAACGGACTCCTAATGCTGTAGCAGTAACTTATGAAAATGAATCCTTAACTTATCGAGAATTAAATAATCGTGCTAATCAATTAGCTCATTATTTGCGGAAATTAGGCGTAAAAGCTGATACTTTAGTCGGTATTTCCCTTGAGCGGTCCTTAGAGATGATGGTGGGATTATTAGGTATTCTCAAGGCAGGTGGTGCTTATGTACCTCTTGACCCAGATTATCCCCAAGAACGCCTGAGCTTCATGTTAGAAGACTCTCAGGTAAAAGTGTTAGTAACTCAAGCAAAATTAGTCAAGTCTATTCCTGAACATCAAGCACAACTTATCTGTTTAGATACAGAATGGGAAAAAATCGCTCAAAATATCACCTCAAACCCCGAAAGCGTAGCAAAACCAGAGAATTTAATCTATATTATCTATACATCCGGTTCCACAGGGAAACCGAAAGGCGTTTTAGTCAATCACTCCAATGTCGTGCGATTATTTGCCGCTACAGATGCTTGGTATAATTTCAATAGTCAAGATGTCTGGAGTCTATTTCATTCCTACGCTTTTGACTTTTCGGTGTGGGAAATGTGGGGAGCTTTGTTATATGGTGGACGCTTGGTAGTTGTCCCCTACTTAGTGACCCGTTCTCCCGAAGCATTTTATCAGCTATTGTATCAAGAAAAAGTCACAATTCTCAATCAAACTCCTACCGCTTTCCGTCAGTTAATTCAAGCTGAAGAATCCTTAAAAGGAAGTTTTCCCTTATCAAGGGGGGATCGTTCATCGACAACAGATAACGATTTAAGCTTACGTTTAGTTATTTTTGGAGGAGAAGCTTTAGAAATTAACAGCTTACAACCTTGGTTTCAGCGCCATGGCGACCAATGCCCCCAATTAGTTAATATGTACGGAATTACAGAAACTACCGTTCATGTGACCTATCGACCATTAAGTATGAACGACTTGGATAGTACAGCTAGTGTGATTGGTCGTCCCATTCCCGACTTACAGGTGTATTTACTAGACCAACATTTACAACTTGTACCGGTTGGTGTACCCGGGGAGATGTATGTGGGAGGTGCAGGAGTAACAAAAGGTTATCTCAATCGTCCTGAATTAACAACAGAAAGGTTTATTCCTAGTCCTTTTGAGAAGGATGAAGTGATCCCCCCAACCCCCCTTAATAAGGGGGGCAATGAGCCGTCAAAATTATATAAAACGGGAGATTTAGCCCGTTATTTACCCGATGGTAATATTGAATATTTAGGACGCATTGACAATCAAGTTAAGATTCGGGGTTTTCGGATTGAGTTGGGGGAAATCGAAGCATTATTAGCATCTCATCCCCAGATTTGGGAAACAGTAGTAATAGTGAGGGATGATGCAACAGGAGATAAGCGTCTTGTGGCCTACATTGTGCCACAATCGGAAAAAACGATTACCATTAACGAAATACGGCAATTCCTGAAAGCTCAATTACCTGGTTACATGATACCTAATGCTTTCGTTATTTTAGATGCCTTACCCCTTACTGCTAATGGAAAAATAGATAGTCGAGCTTTACCCCCACCAGAATCTAGTAGTGAACCATCAGACAAATATGTTGCTCCGCGTACCCCAATTGAGGATATATTAGTAACTGTTTGGTCAGAAGTGCTAAAAGTTGAAAAAGTGGGTATAAATGATAACTTCTTTGAACTGGGAGGCCATTCCCTACTAGCCACTAAATTAGTAGCACAGATACGCGATCGCTTGAAAGTTGAACTTCCCCTACGTCAGTTATTCAACTCGGCCACACTAGCAGAATTAGCCCAAGGGATTGAACAGTTAAAACAGCAAAAATCCGATACCATCGTTCCAGCAATTTTACCAAGAAAAAGAAAATGAATTTTGAAGAATTACCCCTATCTTATGCCCAACAGCGTTTATGGTTCTTAGATCAATTAGAACCAAATAGTCCCTTTTATAATATTTCCCTGGCCTTGCATTTAGCAGGAAATCTCCAGGTAGATGTCCTCGAAAAAAGCCTACAAGAAATTATTCAGCGCCATGAGTCCCTCCGCACAAATTTCGCCACTATTGAGGGAAATCCTGTACAAATAATCAAACCAGAAAGTAATTGGCAATTAACGCTTGTCAATGGGAAAGACAGCCCAAAATGTCGAGAAGAGCAGGAAATAAAAAAATGGCTAGAAATTCACAGCCATCAACCTTTTGATTTAGCCAATGACTCCCTAATTAGAGCCACCCTACTCAAGTTATCAGACACAGAACATTTTTTGCTGATTTGTCTGCACCATATTGTCTCTGATGGTTGGTCAATGGGGGTATTTATTCAGGAATTGACAACCCTTTATAATGCCTATACTAAAGGTTTAGAACCTCTTTTACCAGAGTTACCAATCCAATACGCAGATTTTGCAATTTGGCAAAGGGAATATTTGCAGGGAGAAATCCGACAAAATCAGTTAAATTACTGGCAAAAACAGTTAGCAGCCGCACCCGCTTTATTACATCTACCTACGGATTATCCCCGTCCTCTACAACAAAGTTTTCAGGGAGATCGAATAAAATGTATCCTTTCTCCAGAACTTAGTCAAGGGTTAAATAAGCTGAGTCGGGAAAAAGGTGTCACCTTATTTATGACCCTGTTAACCGCATTTCAGACTCTACTCTATCGTTACACAGGACAAACAGACATTTTAGTCGGTACTCCCATCGCTAACCGTACTCGTAGTGAATTAGCTGGGTTAATCGGCTTTTTTGTCAATACCTTAGTCTTAAGAACAGATTTAGCCAGAAATCCCAGTTTTAGCGAGTTATTAAAACAGGTACGAGAAACAGCAACGGATGCTTACGACCATCAAGATTTACCTTTTGAGATGTTAGTAGAG
>NZ_JASJFB010000855.1:0-2438 GCF_030065455.1 Microcystis sp. M53602_WE12
CCAAGTGGCTAACTAAGGCCATTTCGCCAATTTTGCCAAACCAAACCCGAATTCTTTGGGCGCGTTCTTGATTGGGTTGAAAATGTCCAGCAAAAGCGGGAATCGGGGGCGCTTCAATGACGATATTATGACCAAAATCGAGGCTACAAACGCCACAATGGGAACAACCCTCAAAAGAACAATCGGGGACTGTTGCCGCGTCTAGGGCGCGTTTTAAGTCCTCCTGTAGCCATTTTTTATCGATACCGGTATCCAGATGATCCCAGGGCAGAGGACGCTCTAAAATATCTTTGTCTGCATCGGCAAAAATATGCCATTCTCCCTGTTCTATCTGACGATATTTCCAAGTTAAACCGGATTCTTCGATCGCCTGTGACCATGCTTGATAGGCTTTTTCCGTATTATCCCACCAAGCATCCATCCCGGCTCCCAATTGCCAAGCGCGCAGTACCACTTTCCCTAAACTTCTGTCACCGCGACCGATAAAATCTTCCATAGCCGAGATGCGGACATCGGTATAATTGACTTTTACCCCTCTCATGCCTTGGAATTCCTGTCTTAATAACTCCTGTTTGCGGATAAATTCGGCCGTCGAGACGGAATGCCACTGGAAGGGGGTATGGGGTTTAGGGGTAAAATTCGAGATAGTTAGGGTAAAATCGAGGGGTTTCCGCTTCGGTAAACGACATTCCCGACGCAACCAACGCAGGGTTTCCGCGATACCGATGACATCCACATCGGTTTCCCCTGGCAAACCGATCATAAAATAGAGTTTGACCTTATCCCAACCCTGTTCGACAGCAGTTTTTATCCCTCTGAGTAATTCTTCGTTGGTTAACCCTTTGTTAATCACATCGCGCATTCGTTGGGTTCCCGCTTCCGGTGCAAAGGTCAAACCCGATTGACGATTGCCCCCAATTATGTTAGCAATATTTTCGTCAAAGCGATCGACTCTTTGACTGGGTAAGGATAGAGATATATTCTCATTCTGGAGACGGTTTTTAATCTCCATACCCACGGCAGGTAGAGCTAGATAATCGGAGCAACTGAGAGATAATAAGGAAAATTCGTTATATCCCGTCGCTCGCATTCCTTTTTCAATCGATTCGATTACTGCTTCCGGTTGCACATCCCGCGCAGGACGGGTTAACATCCCCGGTTGACAGAAACGACATCCCCTAGTGCAACCGCGACGAATTTCCACCACCAGGCGATCGTGAACCGTTTCCACGAAGGGAACTAAACCGATAGAATAGGCTGGGATAGGAGTAGCTACCCGGCGTAAAATTCTTTGCGGTACATCGTCACGATTGGGGATAACTGCACCGATTGGGGTGACATCGTAGAAACGGGGGACATATACCCCCGGAATTTGGGCTAAATCTAGTAATAGTTCTTCTTTGCTTAGATTAGCTAGTTTACCTTCTTCTAAAATTAAACCGATTTCTGGCAATAATTCTTCGCCATCACCGAGGGCGATAAAATCAAAAAAGTCGGCGTAGGGTTCGGGGTTAGAGGTGGCAGTTTGTCCCCCGGCAAAAATTAGCGGATAGTTACCTGAGTCTCTTGCTCTCCAAGTCAAGGGAATTGCCGCTAGGTCGAGCATTTCTAAAATATTGGTGGCTCCTAGCTCATAACTGAGACTAAAACCCAGAATATCAAAATCGGTGAGGCAACGACGGGATTCTAGGGCAAATAGGGGGGTTTTTGTCTGTTTGAGTTTTTGGGCTAAATCCGGTGCGGGTAAATAAGTGCGATCGCAGAGTTGGCGGGGTTGAGCATTGAGGATATTGTAGAGGATAATATGGCCGAGGTTAGATGCCCCCACTTCGTACACTTCCGGATAGGTTAACACCCAACGAACCACAGCACTTGCCCATTCTTTATGTTTAGCACCTAACTCGTTGCCCAAATAACGCGCCGGTCGAAAAATGTCGGGGGTGAGCAGTTGGTCTAAAGCAATAGTCACGGCAATCTACCTCAGATATCGTCAGCAATGGGTGCTTTTCTACTATAGCAGCCAGAATCGAGTCAGTATTCAGGAGTCGGGAGACAGGAGACTCCGAGACAGGAGACTCCGAGACAGGAGACAGGAGATAGGAGACAGGAGATAGGGTTTTGGGGTGATAGGGTTTTGGGGTGATAGGGTGATGAGACAGCTTCCCCACTTCCCTATCTACCCCACTTCCCCACTTCCCCACTTCCCCACTTCCCCACACCCCACACCCCACTTCCCCACTTCCCTATCTACCCCACTTCCCCATCTCCCTAAAATTCCAGAGGCTATAAGATAATTAAGGCTTGCTGAATAAATCTAAAAACCTTGTTGGATAAGACTTTTGGACTTTTTTCCCCTCAAAAAGTACCAGATATGGGAGTGATCAGGGGGAAATTCAGGGACTTTTTCCCTGAAAATTAGGTAATTGACCCCCTCAAAA
>NZ_JASJFB010000069.1:0-7414 GCF_030065455.1 Microcystis sp. M53602_WE12
GGAAAATGGCTCTTCTCGACTTTGTGTGATAATTTTTGCTTATGTAAGGTGAAATGCTTATCCGGCAAAACTTTAATCGCTATTTGGCGGAAGAAACTATCAGTATAGACCTCGTTTCCACACAGAAACCAGAAGAACCGGAAAATAAACTGGTAGAATCTGAATAGAAGTGGTTACTTTGGCGATCGCTAATACTGCATCGAAATTTTCGCCGCGGGTAATCAAGCGATCAAAAGTAGATGAATTCATGGGGAGATTCTTAGATGTTCGCCGCCGATACTCAAGCAATTCTCTTGCTTTGTGCCAATTTTGGACAAAATCGCCCTACAACCAGATATGAAGATTGCTAAACTGGATTCTTGGCATCTTTTTTCCCTACTCAACTGAAATCGTCTAAAACTGACTGAAAGTGTCGGCTAATTTATCAGCAATTCCCTCGATCCAAATTTCATCTTGTTTAGTATAACTGCGCGGCGCATTGGCGGCCAAAATTAACACCCCTTCCTTACCGATGGGTTGACAGATTAAGCCTTGGGTGTTTTCTGGCAAATAGTCAAACTCGATTTTAGCGGGATATAAATTTAAATTAACTAAATAAACGGCTTTACCGGTTTCTAAAACTCTTTTAATAATATTACTAACTTTAACTTCAGAATTCTGGCTTAAGATACCGCGACGTAATAAAACTTCTCCCCGATAATAAACGATCAGAGATTTTGTCACGGTGTTGGTTAAAAGTAAATGGGAAGCCCAAGCAAGCTCAATTTTAACCTGTTCTGGCAAATCTGGGGCAAATTCCAGGCCTTCGCGCCCGATTAATTCCACAGCATCCGGTAAGCGGGGTTGAACTCTTTGCCAGATTAAACCCACCAAAATTAAAACCCCACTCAAAATCACTCCCATCACATCGGAACGCGCTTGCGATGGGGTTAAATCGGCAGTGGCAAAACGATTAAACATTAATACCGTACCCCCGACGATGCCGGCGAACAGGGGTAACAGTCTTAAAATACGATTGGGATCAGCTTGTGCCATAGCTGAGAACTATTCCTCGTCTGGTTCTAGAATACGTTGAAAAAGATAGCCTGTACCTCTAGCGGTGAGAATTAACTCAGGATTGCTGGGATCATCCTCTAATTTGGCTCGTAAACGCGAAATATGCACATCTACCACCCGCGTATCCACATGACGTTCGGGGGTATAACCCCAAACTTCCTGAAGGATTTCCGAGCGCGAAAAAGCTTCTCCCGAGCGACTGACCAATAATTCTAGTAAACTAAATTCCATACCGGTCAGACGGATGCGTTCATCCCCCTTATAAACTTGGCGTTTATTGGTATCGATTTTAATGGAACCGATATGAATCACACCGGAACTGGGAATCCCCGGGGCGCCATTTTTCTCTACCCGACGCAACACCGAACGAATCCGCGCCTCGAGTTCTTTGGGAGAAAAAGGTTTAACTACATAGTCATCGGCACCCAATTCTAATCCGGTAATTCGATCGGCCACATCCCCCAAAGCCGTTAACATAATGATAGGAATATCCGATTCTTTGCGGAGTTCCTGACAGACACCGTAACCGTCTAATTTCGGCATCATCACATCCAAAACCACTAAATCGGGTTCGGCGGTGCGGAAGGTTTCTAAAGCTTCCTCGCCGTCGGCGGCGGTGACGACTTCATAACCAATCATCGACAAACGAGTCTCTAAGATACGACGGATGCTGGCTTCATCATCAACAACGAGAATTTTTTCCTTCTGGTTCTCCAACTGAATTAACACTCCTTAGTTAAATAGTGTGATGAATTTTAAAGTTAAATAACGAGCGTTCCTGTTTATAGAATATCCTTTTGCCGTTATCATTAAGCCTAAATTTCCTATTTTATTTCTTTTATGGCAATTATCAATAACTTTATGGTCTTCCTTCCCCCCTATCATACTTAATTAAATTTGACAAGAGAATTGATCCCCAAACCGCTTTTCTTCAACTTTTCTTAAAAAACATGGCGAAATCGCGAACAATATATATCTGTAGTGCTTGTGGGGCGGAATCTCCCCAATGGTTGGGAAAATGCCCCAGTTGTGACACCTACGGGACGCTAGAAGAACAAGTGATGGCTGGTGGCAATAATCCGGCGGTAAATCGCCCAGGATGGCAAAATAGTCGCCCAAATAACGGCAAAGGGCAACGCAACCCCCAACCGCGCATCTCGGTGCGCTTCTCGGAAATTACCCAGTATGAACAGGAACGTTTTCCCTCCGGTTACGGGGAATTCGATCGCGTTCTCGGTGGTGGCATTGTCCCCGGTTCTCTTGTACTAATCGGCGGCGATCCGGGCATCGGCAAATCGACGCTTTTACTGCAAGTTACCAACCAACTCGCCCAAAGATTACCGCGCATCCTCTACGTTTCCGCCGAAGAATCGGGACAACAGATTAAACTGCGGGCTGCCCGTTTGGGGGTGGGAGTGGTTGCCGTGGAGTCGGAAAATAACGGCAATGGCAAGGAGAAAAAAGCCTCTGAATCAACCTCAGAACTCGATAATCATCTCTATGTTCTGCCAGAAACCGATTTAGAGGAAATTTTGCGAGAATTAGAATCTCTACGCCCACAGGTGGCGGTAATTGACAGTATTCAAACTCTTTATTTTGGGGCCTTAACTTCCGCACCGGGATCTGTCGCCCAAGTTCGCGAATGTACCTCCGCCTTGATGCAGGTGGCAAAACGGGAGAATATTACTTTATTAATTGTCGGTCATGTGACTAAAGAAGGGGCGATCGCTGGTCCGCGAGTTTTGGAACATTTGGTCGATACGGTGTTATATTTTGAAGGCGATCGCTATGCTTCCCATCGTCTCTTAAGATCCGTGAAAAACCGTTTTGGGGCAACCCATGAGATCGGTATTTTCGAGATGGTGGATCACGGTTTGGTGGAAGTGGAAAACCCCTCAGAATTGTTTTTAGGCAATCGCGACGAATTTTCCCCCGGTACGGCGACGGTGGTAGCCTGTGAAGGTACACGCCCGATTGTGGTGGAGTTACAGGCATTAGTTAGCCCCACCAGCTACGCTTCCCCGCGAAGATCGACCACGGGCATAGAATACAACCGATTACAGCAAATTCTCGCCGTTTTAGAAAAGCGCGTCGGCATTCCTTTATCGAAATTAGATGCCTATGTTGCCTCCGCAGGAGGGTTGGGAGTGGAAGAACCGGCGGCGGATCTGGGAGTTGCGATCGCTGTTGTCGCCAGTTTTCGCGATCGAGTCGTGGATCCGCGCACAGTCTTAATCGGGGAAGTGGGATTAGGCGGACAAGTCCGCTTAGTGTCGCAAATGGAACTAAGATTAAAAGAAGCGGCTAAATTGGGCTTTAAACGGGCGATTGTCCCTAGAGGTCAAGTTTATCCCGAAGATGTGGGCTTAGAAATTGTTCCAGTCGGCAAGGTAATCGAGGCAATTGTCGCCGCAATCCCCCCCCAGCAGCGCTTTGGGGAAGATATAGAAGACGAGGAAGGGGAAGGGCAAGAATAACGGTACAATGCTAAAAAAGATTAAATTACTTGGGAGATTTTCACCATGTCTGTGTTAGCTGTTGCTGCTTTGGCGGGTTATCTGATCGTTTTTACCGGAATTGCCCTCGGTCTCTTTTTCGGTCTGCGCGCCGCTAAAATTATCTAGTATATAAACAGTAAAAAAGCTTTAGTGATCGGTTTAACTGGTCACTATTGCCAATTCTAGGGGAGATAAAAAATGACTGTTATTCTAGACTTAAAAACTCTCTACGAAATTGATGATTCTCTCTGGTTAGAAGAAACTATCGAACTGCTCAAGGCTAAAAATTTTGAAGCGCTAGACTTAGAAAACTTGCTCGAGGAGTTAGAAGACTTGGGAAACGAGAAAAAGTTTCGTGTTGCTAGTTTTTTACAGCAAATTATTAGACATTGTTTATTATTACAATTTTGGACAAGTGAAAGAGAATATAATCAGGCTCATTGGCGTTCAGAAATTATCAATTTTAAAGATGAACTTAATACTTATTTGACGACTAATTTAAGAAATTATCTAGAACATAATTTGGCAACTATTTATGAAAAAGCCCTTCGCTATCTTCGTCAAAAAACCGATAATAAAGTCAACTTTCCCGATACTTGTCCCTACAGTTTAGAAGAACTGCTCGCTCCTAATTGGCTACCACCTTACAAATAAAGGAGATAAAAAATGACTGTTATTCCCGACTTAAAAACTCTCTACGAAATTGATGATTCTCTCTGGTTAGAAGAAACCATTGAACTGCTCAAGGCGAAAAAATTTGACGCTTTAGATTTAGAAAACTTGATCGAGGAGTTAGAAGAGTTGGGAAACGATAAGAAGTTTCGTATTGCTAGTTTTTTACAGCAAATTATTAGACATTGTTTATTATTACAATTTTGGACAAGTGAAAGAAAATATAATCAAGCTCATTGGCAAGCAGAGATAGTCAGTTTTCAATATCAGTTAAAGCGCTATTTAACTACAAATCTTCGCAAATATCTAGAACAGGAATTTGAGCAAATTTACTTTGAGTCCGTGCGATATGTTCGTCAAAAAACCGATAATAAAGTCAACTTTCCTGATATTTGTCCCTACAGTTTAGAAGAACTTCTCGATCCTAATTGGCTACCACCTTACGAATAAAGGAGATGATAATGACTGTTATTCCCGACTTAAAAACTCTCTACGAGATTGATGATTCCCTCTGGTTGGAAGAAACTATCGAACTCTTAAAAGCGAAGAGATTTGACGCTTTAGATTTAGAAAACTTAATCGAGGAATTAGAAGATTTGGGTAACGAAAAAAAGTTTCGTGTTGCTAGTTTTTTACAGCAAATTATTAGACATTGTTTACTCCTACAGTTTTGGACAGAGGAAAGAGCATATAATCAGGATCACTGGGAGTTAGAAATAGTCAACTTTCAAATTCAGCTAAAAAGACGCTTAACCACCAATCTCCGTAATTATTTACAAAATGAATTAACTAATATTTATGAAGATGCAGTTTTCTTGGTGCGGAAAAAGACAAAAAATAAAGTTACTTTCCCTAATACTTGTCCCTACAGTTTAGAAGAACTTCTCGATCCTAATTGGCTACCACCATACGAATAAAGGAGATGATAATGACTGTTATTCCCGACTTAAAAACTCTCTACGAAATTGATGATTCCCTCTGGTTGGAAGAAACTATCGAACTCTTAAAAGCGAAGAGATTTGACGCTTTAGATTTAGATAATTTAATCGAGGAGTTAGAAGATTTGGGTAACGAAAAAAAGTTTCGTGTTGCTAGTTTTTTACAGCAAATTATTCGTCATGCTTTGTTACTGCAATTTTGGACAAGGGAAAGAGAATATAATCAAAGTCATTGGGAATCAGAACTGGTAAATTTTCAAGATCAATTAAATACCTACCTAACGGCAAGTTTACGGAAATATTTAGAACAAGAATTTGATAATATTTATCAGAAGGCAATCCGTTATGTGAGAAAAAAGACAACAAATCAAGTTACTTTCCCTAATACTTGTCCCTACAGTTTAGAAGAACTTCTCGATCCTAATTGGCTACCACCTTACGAATAAAGGAGACGATAATGACTGTTATTCCCGACTTAAAAACTCTCTACGAGATTGACGATTCTCTCTGGTTGGAAGAAACTATCGAACTCTTAAAAGCGAAGAGATTTGACGCTTTAGACTTAGAAAACTTAATCGAGGAATTAGAAGACTTGGGAAACGAAAAAAAGTTTCGTGTTGCCAGTTTTTTACAGCAAATTATTCGTCATGCTTTGTTACTGCAATTTTGGAGAAGTGAAAGAGAATATAATCGTAGTCATTGGCGTTCAGAAATCGTCAATTTCAAAAACCAGATCGACACTTATTTAACTACTAATCTCCGCAATTATCTCACTCAAGAATTACCTCGTATTTACCAGAAAGCTTTAAATTATGTTAGAGAAAAAACCGATAATCAAGTTAGTTTTCCTGGGGAATGTCCCTACAGTTTAGAAAATCTTCTTGATCTCGATTGGTTCCCCCCAGAAAATGAATAAAGGAAAAAATGAAATGCTGAAAAAGTTTCTACGTTGGCTGATTATTGGGGGAACCTTATTTTTTGTTCTCAGTAACCTTAAAAATAACTGGGATAACGTCACCTCAGTTAGAATTGAAAATCATGGTTGGTTATTTCTTTTCTTGGCACTTGTAACCACCGTTATCGCTCAAATTTGGGCAGGATGGGTGTGGACATGGATACTCAAAAGCTATCAACAACCGATTAAAACCTCCACAGGAATTGGCATCTATATGATTACCAATTTAGGAAAATATCTACCCGGTAATATCGGCCACTTTTATGCTCGCATTGTGGCAATTAATAAAGCAGGAAGTGATTGGGGAACCGCTAGTTTAAGCGTTTTATTAGAACTTTTATTGCTGGTGTGTGCAGCCTTAGCCATAGCAGTTATTGGTAGTGGTTTAGGTTGGATGAAATCTAGCTCAAGTCTAGGGATACAGATATTAGTTTTAGGATTAATTTTAATCGGCATTCATCCCAAATTTTTAAATTATCCTCTGAAAATCCTCAGCCAAAAGAAAAAGATTGCTCAAGAACCTGTTTATCTAACTAAATATCCTCTCGTCCCTCTCTTGGGTGAAACTGGATTTTTATTGTGGCGCGGTGCGGGTTTTATTTTAGCTTGGATGGTGTTAAAAATGATTACCCCCGCTCAGATTTTACCCCTCTTAGGAACCTTTAGTTTTGCTTGGTTATTGGGTTTAGTTGTCCCCGGAGCGCCGGGGGGATTAGGAGTTTTTGAAGCCACAGCAATCGCACTTTTAGACACAGAAAACTTTCCCGCCGCTAACGTACTTATCACCGTTGCTATCTATCGTTTAATTAGCATTCTCTCCGAAGTCATTGCCGCCGGAATCGGGACAAAATTAGTTAAAGATAAAGCCAAGTTTTTTAGTTAGCTTAAGAATATTATTCGGGTGTGTTAGCCCAATGTAACGCACCCAGAAGAAAAGTTTTGATCATTGTTAAGCGAAGATAATTTTCTCAACTCCTATCTATCTCCTGACTTGAAAGAGGGTGTGGGGTGTGGGGTGTAGGGAAGGAAACCTCTTTCATCTGTGGGGGTGAAAAATTTTTCATCGGGACTGACTCCTAAATTCTGATGTAACATAGGATCAATAATCAGCAAAAACATGGATACTCCCACCTAGAGAGGCCGAAAAAATGACAATTGCCAAAAGCGACGAAACTGCCACCTCTCCGGCACTGATAGAAGAAGATTTCGAGGACTTCTGGGAACCCCCCCCACCCCCCACAGACTTAATTTTTGATGATGGTGAACCCTTGGAAAGCAACCGACACCGCATTGCC
>NZ_JASJFB010000878.1:0-1400 GCF_030065455.1 Microcystis sp. M53602_WE12
GATGCTTTCTCACGAGTGCGGGTTCATTTTCTAGGTTGACTTCGGCTTCCTTACCAGCATTTATTGAGATGTTGCCTTACAAGCTTTTTTGCCCAACCCTAGTTAATCAGCCTGCAAAAAATAAGTAAAAATTATAAATTTAAGGTAAATAATTAAAATATTTAAATATTTGGGGCGATTAGTTCAATGTAACAAGTAAGTTACAAGATTTTGATTTTCCCAGAATTTGCCAAAATTTGGCTGTAAATCGGGGTTGCCTACATTTAATAATATGGTATGATCGTGGTATGCTGTGGGCTTAGTTTAACCTTTAAGCTTTAAATCAACGGAAAACCAAGGCAATCAGGGGACTATATCGATTCTCTTGCCCAAAAAAAGCCGCTAGTGGTGACATTTTTTTATGTTGCAATTTTTGAAGTTTTGTAAAGGCTATTGACTTAAAACCAGAATTGTGCAACTCTCCCCGCTCCAAACTCTGGCACTCGCAGACAGTCAACAGCTAATCAAGTTGGGAACTAGGAGGAGAGGTCAACTCCTAGTCCCCTGTTTTTTGGGATATCAATTCCGCTTAAGGTACTTCAGTCCAGCGCCTAAGCCTCCTAGTACCAGCAAACTCAGCACAGTTGACGGTTCGGGAACAGGGGCAGGGGCAGAAAAGTTAGAAATCGTCACACTAGCCCGTCCAAAAAGGTTGTCGCGAGTGAAAATACGGAAACCAAAGCTGTCGCCAGCTAGGACGTTAAACGTCGATGTCCCGTTTTGGAAAACACCTCCCCCATCATTAGTTACTTGGGTGAAGCTGCCGTTGAGCAGATATCCGAAGGGATCCCAGAAAGGCCCATCAGCAGTCGAATAGTTCCAATCAAACGTCACCGTCCCAGCCGCAGCCGCAGTGGTGGTGTAGTCTGTGGTTCCAGAACCGCCAGAACCATTGTTCCCCCCAGTCAGGCTAATGGACGCGGGAGCGCCGCCGGTATTGACGAACCCGTCGGCATTACTATTGGTAAATGTCCAGTTAATGGGATCGTAAGCGTCTTGGAAACCGAACACTGTTGCGGCACTAGCACCAGAAGCAGCGGCTAGGGTGAGGCTAACAGTAGTGACAGTCATTGCGGTCTATGACCGCAATGACTCGAATAATTTTGGCGATTTGGTGGCCATGGCCCTAAAAATAAATTAATGTACCCCTTAAAGTTAAGGTTGATCAAAATATTTTTCAAGAGGATTTTTTATGAAAATATTCAATCCTATCTATATAGCCCACATTCCGCACCCTAAAGTGTCACATTGAAAATTTTATCTAAATCGTCAAAACGATTGCCGGCTCTGAATTACAGGCTAATTTGGTTGCCCAGCAGATGCACAATTAGCCCTAAAAATCTGATAACTCTGATACCAAA
>NZ_JASJFB010000457.1:0-1616 GCF_030065455.1 Microcystis sp. M53602_WE12
CTATCGGCCATGACTCGTAAACCCAAGACACTGTGGTGTTGATCGGGAAGGCAAAAGGTGCGATTGGCACTGCGTAGGTGCCTAGCTTCATCGCCCCAACTGCCCCCTCGCACTAAACGGGCGGAACGATAACGGGGCTGCAAGCGAGTATCCCTGTCTAACCAAGCACTACCATCCAGGGGCGGGGTTCCCTCGTAATTCCGGTGCCAGCTATCGGCGCACCATTCGCCCACGTTGCCGTGCATATCGTAGAGACCGAAATTATTGGGGGCGAAACTGCCCACCGGGGTAGTCCTAGCCAGATAGGCGCCGGCTGGTTCTTCCGCGTAGGGATCATAGACGGCAAAGTAATTGGCGCGCTCGCTGGTGAGGGTTTCCCCGCAGTAAAAGGGGGTGGTTGTACCGGCGCGACAGGCGTATTCCCAGCGTGATTCACTCGCTAGTCGGTAATCTTTGCCGGTGGATCGGGAGAGTCTTTGACAAAATTCGATCGCCTCGTACCAGGAGACTCTTTCAACAGGCAAGTTATCGCCTTGGAAAAAGGAGGGCGCCGGGTTGAGTTCGAGATTAATTTTGGGTAGTTGGGCGATCGCTCGCCATTGTGCTTGGGTGATCGGGTATTTGCTCAGAAAAAAGGCCGCCGTCGTCAGGGAATTTTCTGGTTTTTCACTGCTAGTATGATCGCCTCTTTCTTCATTTTTCGAGCCGCGTCGAAAACTGCCCCCCGGAATGGCTACCATTTCTAGTTCGCTGCCGTTGCCTAGGGGTTCGCGCCAGGAGCGAGCGCTACCCTGACGGCGATCGATAATTTGCCCTCGACGATCAACGGTAACTGTTTCAAAGCTATATTCTGTCCACTGGAGATTTTGCGAATTTACTGGGCGAATTTGCCGCAAAAATTCCTCTATTGCCTCTATATTCTCGGCACTAGCTTGGTTTTGGTCGGCAGAATAACTGAGCCGAGAGGAGAGAAGGGTAGCTAGTCCGGCACTTCCTCCGGCTAGGGCCGCTAATTTCAGCAAACTACGTCGGTTTAAGAGGGGATTAGGGGGATAGTTCATATTTTTAGGAGACTGGTCTGATATTTAGGCATTTCTAAGTAAGTAGTTATAATTAAATTGAAGATAGATTTTGGGTTCGATCCCCCCTGCCCCCCTTGATAAGGGGGGTGCCGATAGGCGGGGGGATCCCTCCTGCCCCCCTTGATAAGGGGGGTGTCTGACAACTTTTAACACCTACCTACTTAGGGTTTGCTGAAAAAGTTTTTCCTGGGGGTAGGAGTCAGTAGCCGGTCGTCAGGAGTCGGTCGTTTCAGGCTTTGTTGCCCTCTTTTTTTGTACCAGTTTATGTACTACGAAGAGAATAATGCAAGGTTTTTGAATGTCCCAATCCTATTTTCTTGCACTAACATCAGATTTTAACAGGTCAAAAGCCTTATTTTCAAAGGGTTTTACCATTATTCAGCAAGTCCTACTTAATCTTGATAGAAACGACTTTTTACTAAACAATAGGCTCTTTCATCGCCGTCACGACTGGCGGGATCGGAGTTTTCGGTATTACCTACTGTTATATAATCGCAAATTTCCCAGCCGGTTCGCTGTAAAATTCGGCGTAAC
>NZ_JASJFB010000630.1:0-9086 GCF_030065455.1 Microcystis sp. M53602_WE12
ATCCTTATCTGGCAAGAGACTTAATTGATTAGTTCGCTCTAGAGCAAAAACAATTGACAAAAATCGCTAAATGCCTTTCTCTATAAGGGTTCCATCCCTTATAACCCCCGTCCATTGCATAACACAAACCGAAGAGCCAGATATTGGGGGGTTACACAAGAGCTAGAACCTCTGGAAATGCGTTACAAGGGAGATCCTTGCAACGAGGTAATCTAAACATATTGACTTTCGCTGTATAATCCAAATACAGTCTATCAACTCTCTACTTGCGCTTAGAAATTAGTTGAAGGCTTACCCGATAAGAGAGCTAGAGTTTAGAGACTGTAAGACTTTTGCTAGAGTTCTAGAAGAGGGCTAAAAAAATAGCAAACTAAGAAAATTTCTCCTTTGCTACTTTTGCCGTGAACAACTATGTTAAAGAAAGTCAATTATCTGCGATCGCTATCCTGTTTCCTCGCTATAATCCTCTGGAGTAGTCCTCTCGGGATTAACTCTAGCCTCGCTGTCAATGATAATTGTCAACTCTCCGAATCGGAAATCAAACAACAAGAAAATCTGCGTCAAACTTCCCCCCAAGAATATAACATTTTATTGCAGAAATATGCTGAACAATTGCGCTTTTGTCGTTCCCGACACTGGTTACAGGAACAAGCGATCTGGTTACGTCTTTACTCCTGTGATACCCGTCCAGGATCGATAGAAAGTATCCTCGATCGCATCGTGGCCAAAGGTTATAATATAGTTTATCTGGAAGTTTTTGCCGATGGTCAAGTCTTATTACCTCCTAACAATAATCCCACGGTTTGGGATAGCGTGATTAAAAATCCCGGTGCTGGAAATGTGGATTTATTAGCACAGGCGATTGAACAGGGACATAAACGCGGTTTAAAGGTGTATGCTTGGTTATTTAGCCTCAATTTTGGCTATGCTTATAGCTTAAAACCCGAGCGACAGGAGGTGTTAGCACGCAATGGTAAAGGACAGGATAGCACCTCTTTTGTCGATGATCGATCCCAAACTTTTGTCGATCCCTACAGTAATCAAGCGCGACAGGATTATTTAATTCTCCTAGAAGCCATTTTACAACGTCGTCCCGATGGAGTTTTATTTGATTATATTCGCTATCCGAGAGGAACAGGAGTCGATTCCGTTGCCGATAATGTCCAAGATTTATGGATTTTTAGTCCCGCATCCCGACAAGCTTTAATTAATCGAGGATTGAATAATAAGGGCAAATTTTTAATCGAACGCTATCTGACTCGTGGCCAAATTTCCCCCCATGATATCGTCGAAGCAGATCGCCTTTATCCCCAAGAAACCGCCCCTCTTTGGCAGGGTAGAATCCCCTTAGAAGAGGAGATGAAACAATCAGTTAAAAGTCGTTTTGATCGCCTCAAATTAGAACTTTGGTTCCTAGCGGTTGCCCATGCTGCCCAGGGTGTAATTGATTATATTAGTTATTTTTCTGCCCTAGTGGAACGTCAGGGAATTCCCGCCGGAGCAGTGTTTTTTCCCGATGGGAATCGTCTTGTGGGTAATCAAGGTTTTGATTCCCGTTTACAAGCTTGGGATAGTTTTCCTCCTTCCCTAGAATGGCATCCCATGTCCTACGCTAATTGTAACGATACTACCTGTGTGGTTAATCAGATCAAAAGAGTAGTGGCAAGCAGGGGAAATCAAACTCCTGTTATCCCAGCTTTAGCGGGTTTATGGGGACAACCCTATAACAATCGTCCCTCCTTAGAAGTGCAAATGGCAGCGATTCGCCTAGCTTTTCCCAGCATAGATAGTATCAGTCATTTTGCTTTTTCTTGGCAAGAACCACAATTCGATCGAGCCAGAAGATTTTGTCATAAGTAACCCCATTTACACCTCTACTTTTACTTCTTCCGTCTCTGTTTTTTCCTGTGTTGGGGGGACTATCAAAGGCGGCAGTTCCGGTTCGGCGGTGTTGAGAGTCGGTGTAATATCGACGTAGTTAATTACCGCCCCTAAAATTTTCACTTCCGCTTCTGTTAACTGGTCAGTTGCTTCACTCAAGAGATTAGAACGAGTTATGCCCTGGCGCGTTACCAGAATAATCCCGTCCGCTAGTTCTTCTAAGAGCAGCGCATCATTACAGCTAGACAGAGAAGGAGTATCCACAATCACCAGATCGAAACGGCCGCGAGAATCTTTGAGAATTAATTGTAATTCGCTCGATTCAATGATAGCTGCCGCTTGTTTTTGCGGACCGGGACTAGGCAAAATGGAAAGGTTTTCAATATTTGGGGCCAGCCGGATCGATTTACTTTTTGCCCCGTAGTAAAGTAGGGGTTCTCGGAAAGAATTGGGATCGGGAGTGACTCCGATTTCTTCGGCCTTAGAGGGACTTCTCAGATCTCCTTCTACTAACAGAGTCCGTCGGCCCGCTAAAGCGGCGGCGATGGCCAGATTATAGGCAGTGGCGGTTTTCCCCTCTCCGCCAGTAATACTGGTGACAACAACCACTTTCACCGTTTCGCCGCCGCCAACAAGTCGCAGGGTACTGCGTAAACGTTCGTAGTAGGGGAGATAATTGGCATTAGCATCGGCGAGAATCGGCTCGATTTCCTCGCCCTCTAAATTCCGGACAATGGGCAATTGTCCCAAGAGTAGTATATCCCGACTAACCAAAGCTTCCCGCAATTCTTGGGGACTGTGCAGGCGATCATCGATCACTGCTAACAGGAGAATCGTACCCAATCCGGCTAAAGTTCCCAAACCAGCACCCACCAAGAGAATCAAGGTACGATTCTTGCGGTTAAACACCTGTTCGATCGGTTGAGCAACCGGCGGTTGGGCGACGGTGAGACTACCCACGGTTTCCGCTTCTGCGGCCTGAGCATCCACCAGAGCATTGAGAATATTCTCGTAGATACCCCGTTGAAAGGCGACAGCTTGGGTTAAACGAGCTTGCTGTAGCTGTTTATCGGGGAATTTCTCGTATTGGGAGCGTAATTGCTGTTCCTGAGTCACCAAGGACTCTAATTGTTTCATTAAACCCTCGCGCTGGGTTTGCAGGGTGACTAATTGAGCCGCTAGTTGTTGACGGGTGGCATCGAGATTACTTTGCTGACGGATGCGACTGCTGGGAAGAGCGGTAAGAACGCCATCTTTTCCAATCACCTCGGCGGCTCTTTTTTGTAAGAGAGATTCGTTAACTTGCTGTTGTTTGCGTAATTTAACGACGGTGGGATGTTCGGGACGTAAATCCTTCTGTAGTCCCTCCAATTGGGCTTCCGTGTCCAATATCTGCGCTCGGATACTGGCAATAATCGGGTCGGCACTAAGGGCTGAGGAGGTGTAAGCTTGATCGGGGGTTAAATCGAGTTGTTCACTCAGACTATTAATCTGTCCTTGAATGCCTTGCAGTTCTAGGCGAATTTCTCGCTGTTGCTGTTGACTACTGGTGATCGCGGTGAATAAACTCCCGTCTTGAATCGCCAATAAATCTGAACCCTGGGTACTAATGTAGCGATAAAACTTTTCTTCGGCTCTGGTTAAATCTTTTTGGACTTCGTTCAGTCGGACACTGAGAGCTTCTATGCGGGCGCGTAACTGGGAAGTATTCAGCCAGCGACTGTATTCCACCATTTCCTTCATCAAGGTTTCGAGAATTAACTCCGCCTTGGACTGGGAGTCGGCCGTTAACTCTAAAAGTACCTCTTGGGGTTGGTCGCTATTATTTTTTTGTCCCTCCGCTTCACCGGGGAAGGTTATTTTTAAATCCTGATCGCGAATTTTAACCATCTGTTCCTGATTAAATTGCAATTTTTTGGCCGCATTGACCAATACCCGGGGAGACAGCAGTAAATCGCGATCAATAGCCCGCCCTTGTTCTTGCAGTTGGGTTCCTGTACTGGTAAAAGCCGGCGGCGGCACCCGGTAGGCCAATTGTCCCACCGCCCGATAAAAGGTGGGGGGTTTCTCAGGATCGGGTAGGAAAGCAAAGATCACAGAACCGCCTAAACAGACGAGGAAGACGAATATTCCCACAAATTTGTTCTGATCTAGCGAGATGAGAAATCGTTTAACAATTGGTAGAGCCATAGCTTTTTAATGTATTCCCAGATTCTTTACATTTTAGCGGTCAAGAGTGATTCTCGCCCTTGAAATCCTAGCTTATGAAGTTGTGTTAAGGAGTGAAGGGAGCAAGTTGCCCCTCAATTATTGGAAGTTATTGAATTGATTGCCAAAGTCGAGAATTGTATTGGTAAAACTGGAAATATCCCGGATGGGTTGGGTAATGATATTAAAAGCGGCGAAAATCTCCCCTAACAGGGTGCGGGTGACGATAATTACGTCCTGATCTTCTAAGGGAACATTTTGGGAGATATCTCCCCTAACTGCCGCTATCGGACTCAAAGTTTGACTAACAATTCCCCCTTTGGCACTATCAAAACGGAGCAGGGACACTTCATTGACATTAATCCGCAGGCGATCGGAAACTGGTAAACTAGCCACCACATCAAGGAAGCTACTGCCATTAGGAATCGAAACATTTCTCAGGGAAATTCCTGAAGGAATTGAGGGAGCTAAAACCCTGACGGTGATATTCTGCTGGGCGAGGGTGGTTCTAGCCACCAGTGTGCGATTATATCCCGTCTCTTGGCCGACTTCTAACTTGGAAACAATCACGGCATCACCTCCTTGCAGACGCATATCTGGCAAGCGTTCCCCTTTAATTAAGGGAGTATAAAGGTCAAGTTTCTCCTCTAATACTGTACCATCGACTAAAACCCGACGGACAACGATCGAACGCAGATCGGCTCTGGGAGTGCCACCCCCCGCCGCCAAAAGTACCTGCGCTAGGGGAGTATTAGGAGCAACACTATAAAACCCCGGTCGCTGTACCTCTCCCAGAATGGTTAACTGGACGGGACGGGCAGTGGTTAAAACAGCAATCACTTCCGGTTCCTCCCGCAGGTATTTTCGCCCCAATTCGAGGCGGATCTTAGTTTGCACTTCGTCTAAAGTCAAGCCCAGCACCGGAATACGCCCTAAAATCGGCACCAGAAAATTACCATCGGGATCCACTGGCCCCGTGGAATTAAATTCGGGAAAATCGGGAACCGAGACAGTAATTTGATCGCCGATATCGAGTCGATAGGACTGAATTTGTCGGGATTGGCGATTATTGGGAGAGTAAACCGGAGGACTGTAGCCGGTAGGGGGAATCGTGTTTTCAGGAAAGGTGGGATTAGGCGGTTCGGGGGGCAAAAATTCCAACCCAGTTCCGGGTTGAGTCTGGGGTATGGACAAAGAACCCTGGGCCTTGAGGCTCTCGGAGGGAATTACCCATAAGAACCCTGTCAGACTAAACCCTGATAAGGCTATGGCCCCGGTTCTGAATAAACTAACTGGCAAAAACTTGTTGAGCATTGGTAGAATCATACAGATATATCAATTTATTGTCTGAGAGTTATCTAGTGGGAGAGGAACAAAGAAGCTATTAAGGACTAGAAAAGTGCCTTGAGCTAGTTTTTTTTAAACAGATAGTTGGGAGCAGAAAAACTACTTTTCTTTTTTGGTCTCAGGCAGAGAAGTTAATTGACTTAAGACATTTTGTTCTAAGTAACTTTGAACTTCCTTGGCGAGATTGAGAGCAAAGGGAGTGAGAGTTTGCAGTTCTTTCGTCGGTTCTAAGGGAATCAGCAAGGAAACGGCTATCCAGGGTACTCTCTGTCTTTTTAATTGCGCCCATTGGTCAAGCCAATACCAAACAGAGGGATCGTAATGACCACCACCTAGCCAAGCATACCATTGCACCACGGCAAAGGTATTTTGTGTCCAGGCACGATAGAATCGAGCCTTGGCCTTTCCTCCCGACTGGGTGGGGATTAATAGCTCGGTTGTTTCCCCCTGATTCCAACGACTAATCGAAGTGATATCCGACCATTCTAATCCTGGTTGATTTTTATAGTAGATCTGTGGCTTTAAAAGCACGGTGATCCTCTTGCCCTCAGGAGTTTCCACCACTTGTACCGACCATTTTCCCTCACCGATTTGTCCTTGCTGCTGATCGATGGTTTTCAGGTCAGAGAACTTGATTCCCGATTCTTGTAGGGCCAGCATTTTCTGCATATTACTGATTCTCGGTTGATCCACCCAAGACCACTGGCCAGAAATTAAATTGGGCAAGATACCCCCTACAATCAATAGCAGCAGCAGGCACAACAGCAGTAAATAATTACCCGGGAGCTTTTTTTTGACTTTATCTAACACTAAAGTTACCTCGGCTGGAATTTTTTGACTAATCATCCTGGTTACCTTCCCCTTGAGCTAGGGACTTTTTCTTAACCGCCTCGCGATACTGCATGATTTGGAAGACCAAAAGGATCAGTAATAACATAAAGACCGAGTATAAATCACCCCCCCAGCTATCGTGGAGTAATTTAAAGTTTTCCTCTTGTCCTGTGCCGTGAAACCAAGCTAAAAGCGCGTTACGAACAATATTAGCCCCGACACTAATTCCAAAGGCACTGAGGAGCATAAAGCGGGTTTTACGACCGTTTTCGATGGTATCAGTCCAATGGAGCAGCAGGAGGGTGACGTAAAGACTGGTGAATAACATTTTCAGCCCCGCACAGTAGGGAGCGACTTCCACCATCCTGCCTTCTACCGCTATATAGATACCGTCAACGGAGACATCTAGGCCTGCTTGCTGGAGAATAAAACCAGCGCAAGCGGCAATAAAAACCTGTAGGGGTAGGGTATAGGGAGCAATCAGGTAGGGGATAGGATTAGGAGTCGCTAAGGCTGTTAAAAGTAGGGGAAATCCTTGCAATTTAAAACCTTCTGTTCCTTTTAACCAGAGACAGATTCCCGCTAAAATAATCGGAAAAGACATACTAACCCAAAGGGAGGAACCGAGGAGATAAAAAATCGCTCCTAGGGTTAACAAAAACGCTCCTAGGGGGTGGGAGCGATCTTCGAGGCGTTGCCATTTTTTGCGATTCTGCCAGACAATATAGGCGGCGTAGGGAAGGCCGATCAAGCCGTGGCTAAAGTATTCGTGTTCGATGCCGATCGATTTATTCAGCCAACCATCGTACCAGTGAAAGATCACCGGACCATAGATAACCGCCAAGAAACCGATCATCAGCCAAGATTGCCGATTTTTGTGGGAGACGGGGGATAGGGAAGGACTAATACCCATAGGACGGAGCGATTTAGTGACAAATTCTGAATTTATGTTACCCGATGATCGCAGTAATCTGTTCAACAACCATTTCAATTTGCTCCTCGCTGATGCCGGGGTACATGGGGAGAGAGACAATTTCTTCACAGAGAATCTCTGCATTAGGAAAGTCTCCCTGTTGATAACCGAGGTAGCGATAGGCCGGTTGCAGATGACAAGGAATCGGATAATGAATGCCGGTTTGAATACCGACGGCAGTTAATTGTTCTTGTAGTTGTTGGCGCTCAACCGGACAATGGGGGAGAATGCGAATAACGTAGAGATGATAGACATGACCGGTCTCGGTTTCGTCTCGTACGGGTAAAATACCTTGATCGGCTAAAGGAGCCAAAAGCCTGTCGTATTGTCTTGCCGCTCGCTGACGGGAGCGATTCCAGCCTTCCAGATGGGGTAATTTAATGTTTAAAATGGCGGCTTGTATGCTATCCAAACGGCTATTAGTGCCGATATCGGTGTGGAAATACTTGCTCGGTGCGCCATAATTTCTTAAACCGCGGGCTTTTTGGCTAATTTCGGGATCATTGCTCACTAACATTCCGCCATTGCCAAAAGCACCCAAATTTTTACTGGGATAAAAACTAAACCCCGCCGCCACACCGACACTGCCGGCGCGATAACCTTCTCTACTGGCTAAATGGGCCTGGGCCGCATCTTCAAAGATAATCAGATTATAGCTGCGGGCAAAATCCTGTAATTGTTGGGGTGATACCATCTGTCCGTACAGGTGTACGGGTAGAATGGCGCGGGTGTTGGGGGTAATTCTTTGGGCAGCCGCCGCGAGGTCAATTAAGGCCGTATCGAGGTGACAATCAACTAAAACTGGTTTGGCCCCCGCTTGAATAACACCCATGAGGGTAGCGACAAAGGTATTAGCGGGGACTAGCACTTCATCCCCGGCACCGATGCCGTAAGCTTGTAAAGCCAGGGCAAGAGCAGCAGTGCCAGAAGCTACTCCCACAGCATACTCGACTCCGCAAGCTTGGGCAAAGGCGGTTTCAAATTCGGCTAAAGCTTGGCCTAAAACAAAATCTCCTCGGTCGATAACTGTTTGGATTGCCTCGGTAATTTTTGCTTGTAGGGGCTGATTTTGCCAAGTTAAATCGACAAAGGGAACTTTGATTAAATGGGAATTCATCTATTGCTTGTTTAGGGAGATATTATTAAGTATTCAAGAGACTAGCATAGGTTTGATCAAGTTGTCTAGATTTGTAGGCTCTCTTGTCCTTGTGTTCTTTGTGCCTCTGTGGTTTATCCTTAATCCTTCTGGGATAACCTGAGAAAAAGTATAGGCTAGGCTAGATTCTAACCCAGCTAAACCAAGAGAGCCGATTGGTATTCAGGGGGTTTGGCCTTGACTTGGCCAAAAGAATCAAGTTGACTGCCTAGCTATTTATTTTTGCCGCCAAACTTTGAAGATAATTACTAAGTGGGTGGGTGGAATTAAATATAAGATGAACGTAGGTTGGGTTGAAGTATGAAACCCAACGCCTCAACGGATTTAATATTGTAAAGTTTCAATACAAATATGGTCAGATATAGTCATTAATAGTAGTATGCACAGACAAAACTATCAGACTAAGCAAAAAAACAGGAATAAGTTATCGAACGGCTTGGAGGTGGTGGAAACAAGGGAATTTAAGGCTCTTCGGGAATTGTTATGCAAATAATTAACTTAAAATAAAATTCGATGAGAGTGCCTACGCTCAAAAGTAGCTGAAATTCATACAGGAAAGGACTTAAGGCACAAATAAGTTAATACCAAAAGATAGACAATCGAGTTAAGATTTGATATAATAGTCAAAAACCCGAGTATTTTACTTATGATACTTGACAAATTTTTGAACCTACAAGGAACCTGTATTCA
>NZ_JASJFB010000062.1:0-1051 GCF_030065455.1 Microcystis sp. M53602_WE12
ACAAGCACTGTTTATTGAGAATGACCGGGGGAACCCTGAAATTTTCGGCTTAGTTGGCGGCAGCTTGCCGCCAACTCACTCCTCTAGATAAGTATTTTGACTCAGGCATCTTCCTCTTTTGAGACGTTGTGACACTTAGGGTGCGGAATGTGGGTTATATAAGAGCGATCAATCTTTGTGTCCTTTGTGTCTTTGTGGTTTGCTCCACTCGCTCGTCACCAGGACTGTATCTTAGACCTACCAAACCTAAGAGAGCGAAATTTATTTTATTATAAATATATGTGTACCGCAACGCAGAAACCCGCAGGATCGCTTTCTAGTTTTTCCTATTTTATCAATACACTTCATCATCAGTACCAATGTCAAGTAAAATGATAACTTCTTCCTGGGTGTCTGGCTCAATTTCTATAGAAAAAATAATCCGGCAATCATAACCACAAGAACAAGCTTTAAGTCCCGATAATTCCCCTCTTAATGAATGAGTTCCCAAGCTCAAAAAATAAATATCTTCCCTCATTTGTGCCAATGTCTTCTCAATCGCTTTCTGTCGTTGAGGATTTCTGAGAACAAACTTACGGAAAGTCCGCTTAAATTTAGGCGTTAAAACCAGTTCTCTCATAATATCTATTCTAAAGTTTCTCTCAATTCTCTCAGAATAATTTCTAGGGGTTGAGGTTTAAATTCTCCTTGATGAAAAGCATTAATTGACTCCCTAGCATCTCTAGCAATTTCTTGACGACGAATATCAAGTAAACGATTTTGTAAAATTTCTAATAACATTTCCTGTTGTTCTAAAGATAGTTGCTCAACAGTATTTAAAGCTTGTTCTAAACTGATCATAATTTAACCTCAAAAAACCACCTTATATTCTAACAACAAAAAAGCACCCCCTCGCGGGAGTGCTTTTTCATTCAGACTAGGAATTAACCATTGATAGCAGGAGCAATCAGAGCTACAGGAGCCTGTTCACCACTAGCCAAGTCTAAGGGGAAGTTGTGTGCATTACGCTCGTGCATTACTTCCATACCGATACCAGCGCGGTTTAACACAT
>NZ_JASJFB010000416.1:0-1108 GCF_030065455.1 Microcystis sp. M53602_WE12
GACATTAATTCAATGACAAAATCAGGAGATAGAGGTAAAAATCTTTCCTTTTGTTGTGGGGTTAAAGCTTGCCATTTTTCTAAAGGTATCCAAGCAGCATCGGGAGAGCGATCGGCCCCATTCGGTAGTTTTAACCCCGTGGAGGAATCAAAAACTACACCTAATTTATGTAGGTTATTCCATAACCATAATTGGGCAGTGATTCCAGCGTTAGAATTACCAGTTTCTCCTCCGGTTGGTGGCATAATAATTAAATCTCCTTTTGCGTTGCGTTCCAAACGTAAATTTCGGTTATCCTGACAAATTTGAAAAAACTGTTCATCGCTGAGTTGCCAAGATTCAAATTTAATTTCTACTACTGTCATCATGTTTAGATTCTCTTTTATAGGATTATAGAATTACCAAATATTATCAAGTTCTAAGACAAATTGAGATAAAATATTTTCCCCCGATAAACTCTCTGGATTAGTTAAAATTTCTACTGCCTGTCCTTGACGATAAATTTCCACTTCTCTAGTTTTTCTATTGATTAACCAACCTAAACGAGTCCCATTATCTAAATATTCCTGCATTTTTTTCCTAGCAGTTTCTAGGCTATCACTAGGAGACATTAATTCAATGACAAAATCGGGAGATAGAGGTAAAAATCTTTCCTTTTGTTGTGGGGTTAAAGCTTGCCATTTTTCTAAAGGTATCCAAGCAGCATCGGGAGAGCGATCAGCCCCATTAGGTAGTTTAAATCCTGTGGAGGAATCAAAAGCGATACCCGTACCATTGTTATCTGACCAATTAAATAATTGTTGGGTGATTCTACCGTTACTATTGGCCGTTTTTCCCCCCGTCGGTGGTATAATAATTAAATCTCCTTTTGCGTTGCGTTCCAAACGTAAATTTCGGTTATCCTGACAAAGTTGAAAAAACTGTTCATCGCTGAGTTGCCAAGATTCAAATTTAATTTCTACTACTGTCATCATAGATTCTCTTTTATATTTATAGGATTATAGAATTACCAAATATTATCAAGTTCTAAGACAAATTGAGATAAAATATTTTCCCCCGATAAACTCTCTGGATTAGTTAAAATTTCTACTGCCTGTCCTTGACGATA
>NZ_JASJFB010000076.1:0-5367 GCF_030065455.1 Microcystis sp. M53602_WE12
CAACCTACAGTTTCGTAGGTTGGGTTGAGCGAATAAATATGTTAAAGAAAACCTCTCAATTCTCAGGAAAAGCGAAACCCAACACCCAACACCTAAATCTGTCTGAATCTTTTTGTTGGGTTTCCTTGGGTCTATGGTTGGGTTTCCTTACGTCAACCCAACCTTGTATGATGATTAGCGGCTAATTGATCGGCAATAAGAGACTCCCCCGCTCTTTGAAGGCTTGAAATAGCCAAGTCTTGAAGTCTTTGTCAAAAATTAGCTTATTTTTTCGATAAATTACTGCATTTTTAACATCCATTCTACCGCCCGTTCATAGAGTTCTAAATTACCGGTTTTTATCAAGGCATTAGCGGCTTTTTGCAAATAGTTAAGGCTCGCTACTCGACTACTAGGATTTTTATCATCGTAGGTGGCAAGTGCCAAATTATAATAAGCTTCGCCATAATTTGGCTGATAAGTAATTGCTAATTGATAATCGGTGATCGCTGCCTTCTTATCGCCCATTTTTTCCTTAACTAAACCTCGATTATAGTAAGCTTCAGCATAGTTAGACTGGAGAGAAATAGCCATATTTAAATCCTCCAAAGCACTGGCATTATCTCCCAAATCAAAGCGAATAACTCCCCGGTTATTATAGGCAATAGGATTATTGGAATTCAAGCTAACTGCCTTATCTAAATCCTCTAAAGCACCCTCCTTGTCCCCAGTTTGTCGTCGAATAATACCACGATTATTATAGGCGATCGGATTCTCCGATATTCTCGGTGTTACTTGTACATTATCGGGAATAGTAGCGGTATCAGTGCGTGCATTTCCCCGATTACTATACGCTGTCACATCGATAGGATTAATGCTCAAAGATTGCAGGTAATCTGTAATCGCTCCTTGGTCATCTCCCACGTCAGCGCTACTATTACCACGACTATAGAAAATTCTCGCATCACGGACTTTTTGTAGGAATACATTATAATCCTCGATCGCTCCCTGTTTATCCCCTTTTTCAAAACGCGCATTAGCCCGTTTATGATACCCTTCTGGATCGTTAGGATAGGCAACTATATAAGTAGTATAATCTCTTTCGGCCGCAGCAAAATTTTTCAGAGCAAAATAAGCATCTCCCCGGGCTTGAGCATGACAAGAGACATTATAATTAGGACGAAAATCGGTTTCTCTGGAGTTATAAAAATAATTTTTGTCGGCAGATTCTCGGATATTTTCGCTACAGACAGAGCGAGAAGTAAAACTAGGTATATTAATCCGATCATCTTGGGCTAAGGCAATATTATAATTATCTACTGCCTCCTGATAACGCCCCAATTTATACAGCACTAACCCCCGATGATAGTTAGCGGCTGCATCATGACGATTTCGTGCCACTGCCGCAGTAAAATCCTCTAAAGCTCCTGCGTATTCTTGATATTTATTGGCTCGCATTAACCCCCGATATACATAGGCTTTTGCGTCTTGGGGTTGCAGATAAATTGCTTGGTTATAATCTTGAATTGCCCCTTGATTATTGTTGAGTCTTAGGTGAGCATAACCCCGTTTAAGAAATGCTCTAGAATGGGGAATTTTATCGTAGTTGGGATTAATACGGATGACAAGTGCTAGATCTTTGATGGCTCCATTATAATACTCGATCGCTGTTTGATATCCTGACAGGGAATTAGAAGATAAATTGGCTAATTCGACTTCCTCGTCAGCGATTTCAAGTTGTACTCTGGCACGGTTTTGATAACTGCTAGGAGCATTCTTGGCTAAAAATAGTTTGGGTGAGCATTTTAAAACGATTTTATAATCCTTAAAAGCCTCTCGTTTTCTCCCTATCTTTTCTAAAGCTATGGCCCGATTATAATAGAGTTCAATTAGATCGGGTTGGTATAAAATAGCCAGATCATAATCTTTGATAGCCTCTGCATAATTTCCCCACTGAGAGTATAGCTGTCCTCGATGATAATAGCCGCGATAATTTTCAGTTTCATAACCGATAAAACGCTGGTAATAATCTAAAGCCAAGGATTGATGATTGAGCAAAGATGCAATAATTGCTAGGTTAAAGCAAACTTCGCTTTTATTGGGATTATATTTAAAGGCTTGCTGAAAATCTGAGCGGGCAGCTTCTAATAATTTTGGCTGACGCTGCTCCTTTGCCATGGCTAACTTTAACACACCTCTTTGATAATAGGCTTGAGCTAGTAACTGTCTATCTTTGAAGGCGGGAGCATTATAATTACTGTACCAAATGTATTGACTGAAATCATCGATCGCACCGTTTTGATCGTTGATTTTTTCTCGCGCCATTCCCCGTTGAAGATAAAGTTTAATCGTACCCAGATCGCTAGGATAGACTCGCAGAGTGGCTGAATAATTAGCAATTTCTCTTTGGAGAGCATTTGTATCAACTTCTTCCTTAGAAATGACAGGACATTGTAGGTTTTCTACTGCTTTAACTGAGCTAACTTCTAAACCCAATAATTCCCAAAACAACAGGGGAGACAATAAAAGTATTTTTCTAAAAAGCTTGACATTTAAACTATTTTGTGCGGGGGGGTAATGGCTTGCTCTGTCAGGGTTTTAGTGATTAAGGATTGTTGTGGCATGATGATTAAAAAAATTTGGCCTAAATATAATTTGGTAATTTAATTATAACTGAACTTCCCCTGTATGAATATACTAGCCATGGCTAAAAGTCTTACAGAGCCTATGCTAAAGCTGGGTAATTTTAATGTACTAATGAGAATGAACGTCTGAAATCCTTATTTTCCTGAGAAGCGCCATGGAGTAAGGGTATCGTTGGGCAGCTTAACTAATACATTAGTTCTGTCTAGGCTGGCTACGATTGCTCGCTGCCGGTCGGCACTTAAGGGCAAGGTTTCCACTTTCCCCGACTGGCTCCTGAATCCTCACCCCACCAAGAAACATTTTCAGCCAACCCTATTTAAGAGCCAATTTTAAAGGCTTCTAGAAATAAACTATAGGTGATACCAATTTTGAGTAAATTGAAAGATTCTCGCAGAATCGGTGCGGGTTTAGCCTGAGAACTTTTTCGGTAAACAATCCGGCTAATCGCCTCCGTAAACAGCAGCAATAAACCAGCAGCCGTGACATCCCATTGAGCAGTTTGACCAGCAGTGGTGACAATTGCTTGCCCAGAAAAAACTCCAAATAAAACACAAATTATCTGTAGGGAAATCCGTCGCCAAGGATTACCAAAAAAGCGATTAAATCGACTGCTGGTGACATTAGCCAGCGTACTTAAACGGGTGCGTTGCATGGCCATATTTATTTAGAAGTAATACGATTAAGAAGCCACAAAGAAGTAACGATACCAGTAAAGTGAGCGAGAATTGTATTAGTATTAGCCTGCACAATTAACAGGTCAACAGAATTAACAAACTGACTGGGGTTAGAGGCAACATTAAAAGTACCTTGGGGAACATTGAGGGATTTAATTAAGACAATTCCCGCCAAGGCTTGCGCTCCCAAAATAGTTAAAAACATCCCGATAATATTAGCGATTAAACCCTGACGGATTAACTGAATAGTATCGGATTTTTTCGGGCGACTATCTTGATCACCTCTCAACATTTGACGGGCAATTTTCATGTAACGAGAAGAAAAGAAAATGGCAACCACCAAGAAACCAGCCCCACCAATGGCACATAAAACACCGATTTCAATGCCAGAAGTGCGTTGTCTCGTCCCTAATAAACTAGCGGTAGCAATGAGTAATAAAACCCCCGAAATTACGCCCAGGACAATCTGCGTCCAAAAACCGATTCTTCCCTGACGTAAAAGGATATTAGCAGCTCGTTGGACGGCCGGAGGCAAGGAATAAAGATCAGAATCTCTAGGGGTGGATATATTGGTAATTTCTGATTGTTTGTCTCTCATCGGGGTTAAGCTAGGGTTGGGTAAATCTGGTCTTGATCTATTTTCGTCTTTTTTTTTGCCCATGGCTAGAGATTTAATCAAGCTCTGGCATAATTAATTTTTCATGGTTCAAAAAAGGCAAAAATAATGATTAAATTGCCTAAAATCTGTAAATAGACCATTTAATTGATTATTATTCATTCTTAATTCTCCTGACTACTGACTACTGGCTCCTAACCCTAACAACAATTTTTGATTTTTACCAGAGATTTAATTTTGGCACTGACTGGCTATCTGTTTAGCTTCCACCTGTAAACGCTGGGCCATGCGAAACATTTCTTGACCGGTGTGGAGAGAGCGATCATCGTAGTTAAGGGTAAAGGTTTCTAATTCTTCTAGTCCGTCAGTGAGATGATTGAGACAGTAGTAAAGAGAAGCGGCCACTTTGGCCATTTTGGCAGGGTTGGGCCTTTGGCAAAAGAGGGTTTTGGCTCGATCGAGATTTTGGCGACAGGTTTCTAGATAGTCTTGAAAAACAGCCATTAACTGATCATCGAAGGGATCGGCGGATAGGTGATCGATCTGACCTTTGAGAGGTCGAATAATTTGACCGATCAGACGATTAATCGGGCTATAGGTCTGGTTATACCACTGTTTCACCAGGGCCTCGTCTTCCTGGACTGCCTCTTTGTAACGATGGTAATTTGCTTGGGCAGTGGCAGTGCGTTGGCCGCGTTTTTCGGGAAAATTGGCGATTAGTTGGTTATCGTAGTCCTTTCTTAGCCTCGGATCGCTTAAAATCTCGTAGGCGGCGTTAATAGCGACGATTTTATCGTGACTGGCACTATCGTTTTGACTATCGGGATGGAATTGTCTGGCTAAACGCCGATAGGCCCGTTTAATCTCGTCAGGGGTCGATTTATGGCTGATTTCTAAGGTTTGGTAGTGGTTGCCGGTCATGAGCGCAAGCGATCGATCTGTCTTTTATTATTATCGACTATGCTTAACGCGGCGGAGAAGGAGAATTGTCGAGAGTGGGAAAGTGGGGAGGTGGGGTGTGGGGTGTGGGGTGTGGGGTGTGGGAAGAATACATAAAAATAATCTCCTGTCTCCTGAATACTGACTTCTGACTCCCGACTCCTGACTTCTAACCCCATGTTGGACAAAGATAAGCAAAAATTATTTATTGACTCCAAAAACTTGAGAATATTTAAATTAACATTTCGCAATATTTATAAATTCTTAAGAATTAATTGAGAAAGATTTTTATTTAACAACGATGTTACAATGGTTACAGCGATTTGATAGAATTTCATAGTGGGTTATTATGTGCTTTTTTGGGCAGCAATGGCTCAAACCCTTGCCACACCTACAAGGTGATCCTAATTAAAACAGGTAAATCAGTCAATTTCACCCATAACGATGATCTTTTTTTTGTGTAGTTTTATTGCAAAAAAAAAGTTTTTTTGACAAAAAGCACAAAGTATGATA
>NZ_JASJFB010000415.1:0-5422 GCF_030065455.1 Microcystis sp. M53602_WE12
ACAAAAATTAACACACGAAAACCAGAAGAGCCAACAATTGATAAAAATCGCAGCAATGTCTGTCTCTATAAGGGTTTCATTCCTTATAACCCCCGTCCATTGCATAAGACAAACCGAAGAACCGTATCTTTTTACTCAAGTGTTTTATCGTCTTCTCCATTCTTTCAGGATAAACCATCAAGTCAGGTTTCGGCTTGGCTTTCTGTGCGCGAATTGCGAGTCTGCAATAGTCACGATTTTATTTGTCTCTTAATGATGAGATTACCATCACAATAATTCCTCTAATGCGCTTCACTAGAAATCTAAATCGCTGACGATAAACTGGAATAACTGAGTTTTTAGTTTTGCGATAGCGGATGGCAAGTTTTCTCGCAAGCAGAAAAATATTAGATTCATAAATATCAATATCCCAACGATAAATAATTTGTTTCAAGGTTCTTAAGTCGCCCATCTTTTCTAATGCTTCTGCTACGAATTCTAAAACATAATCATCTGCCTCTGTCAGTGCTTCAGTTAAAGCTGTTACTGCTTCTGGGTTGCCTATCTCACCTAACGCTTGTGCCGCAAAACCTCTGACACCCCAATCTGAATGATTCAGCAACTCAATTAAAGCTGACACTACTTCTGAGTTACCAATATCAATTAAAGCTGTTTTTGCATACCATCTGGCATCATGCTCTGAATACTTTATTACATCGATTAAAGCTGATATTGTTTCTGAATTGCCCATTTTGCTTAAAGCTAGTGCAGCAATGTATTGAACCTGATCATCTTCATCATTTAGTGCCTTAATTAAAGCTGGTATTGCTTCCGAGTTGCCAATATTTCCTAAAGTTTGTGCAGCTAACGCTCTGACATTCTTATCGGAATTATTCAGTGCTTCAATTGAAACTGGTATCACTATAGGATTGTTTATCTTGCTTAAAGCTGTTACCGCGAAGACTCTGATATTCTCTTCTGAATCATTTAACCCCTCAATTAAAGTTGGTATCACTTCTAAATTGCCCATTTTGCTTAGAGCATCTGCTGACACAAATCTGACATATTTATTTACATCATTCAAAGCTTCAATTAAGGCTGGTATCGCTGTCGGATTACCGATATTACCTAAAACCATTGCTGCCGTGCTTCTAACTTCATAATCCGAATCATTTAGCATCATAATTAAAGCTGACACTACTTCTGGATTGTCGCTATCATCTAAAGCACCTACAGCCATGCGTCTAACATACTCATCTGAATGATTAAGTGCCTTGATTAAAATTGGTAAAGCTTCTGGATTACCTTTTCCTTTTAAATAAACTGTTAACAATATTGCTGAATAATATCTGAGAAGATTATTGGAATCCTCTAGTGCCATACTTAAACCTGGTATCGTTTCTGGGTTGCCAATTTTGTCTAATATTTCGCCCAAAGATTCTATAGCTTTGCTTCTGATAGTCTCACCTGAATTGCTTAGTGCTGTCATTAAAGCTAATACTTCTTCTGGATTAAGAAGCAAGCTTAAAGCGGTTTCTACACAGTCTCTACCAGTCTTATCTGAATCATTAAGCGACGCAACAATAAAAGCTTGTCTAGATTCTGGATTAACCACCAACGCCAAAGGAAAATGTGCAAAAATCATCGTTGCATAGCTTCTAACTTCCTGATAAGGATTATTTAGTGCCTCGATTAAAATAGGCATCGCTGCTGTGCTGCCAATGTTGTTAATTTTTACTAACGCTTCTACCGCATATTTCCTAACATTTTCATCTAAATGATTAAGTGCTGTCATTAAACCTAAGTAGGCTTTCTCAGTGCCAATATTTAATAAAGCTTCCGCCGCTTTACCTCTGACTTTCTGATAGGGATGATTAAGTGCCTCAATTAAACCTGACACCGCTTCTGGAGTTCCAATTTTACTTAATGCTTCTACTGCCTTATTTCTGACAAGTTCATCTGCTGCATAATATATATCATTTATTTCTGAATCATTCAGCACCGCAATTAAAGCAGACACGGCTTCTGGGTTGCCAATATTACCTAAAGCTTCTGCCGCAAAGTATCTAATATAAACATGAAAAGCTGAATGATTCACTGCTTCTATTAACACTGGTACTGCATCTGGATTAGTAATCTTACTTAAAGCTACTGCTGCATAACTTCTGAAATCCCCATCTGAATTTTTAATTGTCTCGATTAAAGCTGACACTACTGCTGAATTGTTAATTTTGCCTAACGCTTCTACTGCATTGTTTCTAGTTTTCACATCATTAAGTGCTGTAATCAAAGCTTGTATTGTTTCCGAATTACCAATACCAATTTCACCTAGAGCTTTCACTCCCCAAAATTTGACACTTTTTTCAGAATCAGATAGTGTTGAAATTAAAGAGGGTAAAGCTAAAGATTGCTTTTTGTTAATTTTTCCTAAAATTATTGCAGCATTATCTCTAAACCAATCTGAATAATTGAACGCCCGAATAATAGTTGGTAATGCTTTGGGATTGCCAATTTCTCCTAATGCTTTTAATGCCCAACCTCTGAATGGTTTTTCTTTATACAAATCTAATTCAAAATCTAGTATAGGTTTACGTTCTCTCTTTATTTCTTTTATATCGTCTTCTGCATAACCTTTAATTCTGTTTTCTGAATCATCCAATGCTGCACTTAAAGCGGATATCGATTCAGGATTGCCGATTTTACCTAACAATTCTGCTGCATTAAATTTACTATCTCTGACATACCAAGGTAAATCCTTAAGTGCGTTTTCTAATCGTCTTCTCATCACGGGAAAAGTCTTCCCTAATGTCACCATTGTCTTGTTGATATACTCTAAACTAAAATCACACTGCCACACCTTATAAAGCTTATCGACTATCTGATTAATCAGAGAATCTTGAATATTTTTACTTTCCGCCAGACAGTTACTAGCCAGTATCAATAAAGTCGCAAAAATATCATCTTTTTCCTGTAAAATTGCTTCTAACAAAAGACTAGCATCAGACATCATCCCGGCTAACAAAATAATCGTCTCATGCCAATCATGATCCCAGAAATGCGCCTTGACTAACGCAATTCCATCCTCTTGATTTTTCTTGATTCGTTGATGAAGATAACAAGCAGTAAAATACTCCTGGAAAGTCCGATGTAAAAATAGATATTGATCTCCTTTTTCATGAAACTTTTGAATAATCCCATCTTCTTCGCACAACTCTATCATCAATTCATCACTATTTGATTGCTGGAAAATTGTTGATACTTCTTCATGACGTAAATATCTTTCTAAAACATTAAAAAAGTCTTCTTCTTGAAAAATAAAAATTTCTTCTTCTCGACAAGATAACTCATAAGCCACAATCTCTAATAATCTGATCTTCGCTATCCGCTTTCCGCCTGATACTGATACCAGCTTTCTATTTTCTACCCAATCACGCAGCATATAATCAACTGCTTGTTTATATACTTCATTGCGTTTTGCTGGCAGAATTAAATTTTGAGTTTGATAGAGACTACAAATCAAAGAAAGTAATAAAGGATTTTGTGCTAAACCCTGAATTTGCGGTTTATTTTTCAACTCCTCAATTAAACCGTCCGCTGATACCAAATCATTCTCTAAATAACCTTCCGCATTAACAAACCAGGTTTTGATATATTCGGCTGTCTTTTGATCAGTAAAGGGAACAATTTCTACCTCTTTGACTTCCCCTGAAAATTTGCCACCATAACCCACAATGCGAGAAGTTAGATAAATTTTACAAGGAGAATTATCTAAAAAATTCTCAAGTTTTGTATTTAGCTTATGTAGTTGTATAGAAGAAACTTCGTCTAAAGCATCTAAAAATAAGACACATTTTCCCTGTTCTAGCTTTTCTTTGACAATAGACTCAATCTGAAAATTTTTATCAATTAACTGAGGTATTATATTAGTAATGTCATCATTTTTTTCTGCCAATTTATTTGCTAACTCAGATAGCCGAAAATACAAAGGAAGAATCACATCCTTAACCTTAACCTTCTCCCGATTGTTTAAGAAGGGTTGAGGAGTATTAACACCTAACTTCCCTAATTCTTCCCTAGCAATTTTTAATGCTTCCATCCTTAAAAGAGTTGATTTACCCATTCCAGGATCAGCAAGAATCATCATTTTATTGTGTTTATCCTTGGCTTCTTCCCAATCAACTTGCACTTTTTTACTTTCTTCCCGTTGCTGTTCCTCAGTAAACCCTTTTAAGGCATAGATTTTCTTTAATGTTCCCTCATCACCTGTATAAGCTTGCCATGTTTCAATCTCATGGTTATAGCGTCTTTCTAAAGTAACTTCAATAGGAATATATTGCTTTAATAACGAGATTTTTTGACGAGTATGAAAGAATTGAAGATATTGAAATTCATCTTAAATTTTTTCTAAAAATCGACAAACAGCATTTTTGGTAGGTTCTAACCCCAGTTTATCTAAAATATCTAAAATATTATCCCACCGAATCACATAACTTTCATCAGTTTTACTCGATTGAATAACCCCTAAAACTCCTCCTAATTCTTCCGAAAAAACAGCACCTCCGCTTGTACCCCTATCAACCTTAGCATTAATTCTGTGAGTCAGAAAATTAGAAGATTTATCAGGTAATTTATTCCAAGGATTCTTATATTCAATCTTATTATTAGGATAAGTCGAAAGCAGATTTAAAGGCGCACTGACAGTAATTTTATCGGCATTCACATCAAATCCTTCTGGAAAATTCTTCTCTTTTTCTCTAGGAAATCCATAAACTGTGACGCAATTTAACCCAGCTTGAAAATTAACAATCTTCACAGGTTTAGCATTCTCAATCTTAATCTTAAGAATAGCAATATCAACTTCTGGATTAGAATATTCTTGACACCATTGAGATGCGTATTCTTTCCCTTGATAATTTACTTTTAAAGAGGGTAAAAGATAGATAACGTGATGACAGGTAATGAGATAACCATCTTCTCGAATAATAAACCCAGAACCCACCGTATCCCCTTTTTCATTGAGGATTTTAACCATTGATTCTTGTAGATAGTCGAGATTGGATTTAGTCATTATTCTTCAGTTAAATTAAAATCAATGCGTTGATAAATATCCAGCAATGACATTTGAAAATCCACAGAATTAAACCTTAAAGTATCCTTGTCTGATTCAGATGCTTTAAACAACCACTCCCCATTATTTTGTTGATAAAATTGTTCAACATAATAACGGTATTGATCAATCAAAATATATTCTTTAAACTCAGGAATTGAGCGATAAAACTTAAACTTATCAGTACGGTCATAATCTCTAGTTGATTTCGATAAAACCTCGACAATGATTAACGCATTAGTTACAGTGTTTGTGCCTTTTCCTTCATATAATGGTTTGTCTTTAATCACCATGACATCAGGATAAGTATAAAAGCGATATCTTGGCATCCATAAC
>NZ_JASJFB010000486.1:0-9563 GCF_030065455.1 Microcystis sp. M53602_WE12
CCCCACACCCCACACCCCACACCCCACACCCCACACCCCACACCCCACACCCCACACCCCACACCCTACACCCCACACCCTACACCCTACACCCCACACCCCACACCCCACACCCCACACCCCACTATCCTATACTTTTTAAACAGGATTTAGTATGACCCTACCAGCCTAAAAATAGCAAAAAACCCGGTGGGAAAATCTCCCCACCGGGTCAAAAAGGCAAAAGTAAAGAATTATTTCTGATCGGCCTTTTTGCTTGACTTATCGCCCATTTTGTACTTACGCAAGAAGCGATCGACCCGGCCCTCCGTATCGATCATCTTCTGGGTTCCCGTATAAAAAGGATGATTACCCGACCAAACCTCCACATGAATTTCTGGTTTTGTCGAACCCACCGTCATCACCAGTTCACCATTACAGATCACCTTGGCTTCCGGATACCAAGTAGGATGAATTTTTTTCGGCATAATAAACCTCTCTATTAACCTAACGTTTCGAGTATTGAGGCGCTTTGCGCGCTTTGTGAAGACCGTATTTTTTCCGTTCCTTCGCCCGGGGATCCCGAGTCAGATAACCTTCACTCTTGAGGGGAGGACGATTTTCCGGGGCCAATTGACATAAAGCTCTAGCGACACCCAATTTCACCGCGTCCGCTTGGCCGGTCAAACCACCGCCCTCGGCCTTAACGATGATATCATACTCGTTTTCCAGTCCCAAAGTCTCCAGAGGAGCTTTAATCGTCTGGATATAGGTGGGAATGCGGTTAAAATGGGTTTCCCCATCGCGACCGTTAACGGTAATTGCCCCCGTCCCCGGCACCAGACGCACGGCAGCGACCGCCGATTTGCGTCGTCCCGTTCCCCAATAAACTACCTTATTTTTACTGTCCGTGGCTTGCATTGACTTAATTTCCTCCTGCGGGAATCGTATTAATCGCTAAAACTTCCGGTTGTTGTGCCTGATGGGGATGTTCCGCACCGGCATAAACTTTCAGTTTCGTGAACAATTTCCGACCTAAGCTATTTTTCGGGAGCATTCCCTTAACAGCGTGTTCGATAATCCGTTCAGGAATGCGTTTTTGCAGTTTATCGAAGGTTTCTACCTTCATACCACCCGGTCTGCCGGAGTCGCGGCGATAAACTTTCTGTTGGCGTTTTTTGCCCGTCACCGTCACTTTTTCAGCGTTAATAACAATGACAAAATCCCCCGTATCCAGATGGGGGGTGAAGGTGGCTTTATTTTTGCCCCGTAGAATCATAGCGATCTCGGTGGCCAGACGACCTAGACGCTGATCGGCCGCATCGATGACGTACCATTTCTGCTCTAGAGTCTCTAAATTTGGTAGAGGTGTTTTGTTCATGGTGAGTTTGCCTTGGTTTACAAAAATTAATTTTTTTTATTGCCCACCTGGGTGTTGGGGGGTTAGAGTTTTAGGGTTTTAGTTGGAATTCCCCTATTTCCCTATTTCCCTATCTCCCTATTCCCCTATCCCCTCTGCTCGGAAATAATAAAGAGGCTGAGTCTCGCACCAGACGCTATCGGCAAAGGGAAAATCGGCGTAACCCACCCGCAGTAAACATAGTCCTTTAGCTGGTGCGGCGTATTTGACCAATTCTCGGCGCTGATTGACCCAGATGTCGGTAAAGTTTTCTAGCGATCGCTCACCAGTTCCCACCTCCACCAACATTCCCACCAATAGCCGCACCATCCCGTACAAAAAGCCATTGGCTTGAATTTCCATCTGTACAAATGGCCCTTGACGGTAGCATTCCACCCCTTGTACTTCTACCCAGGAATGGTCACGACTAGAGTTAGCACGGTGAAAGGCGGCCAGATGGTGCTTACCCAATAGGGGCTTTAAGGCCCTGGCCATCAAATCGGCATCGAGGGGACGATGGTAGTAGTGCCAACTAAAGGGGCTAACAAATAGATTGGGGATGGGGTCCGTATAGAGGGTGTAACGATAACGTCGCCAGAGGGCTGAGAAACGGGCGTGCCAGCGATCGGGAACCTGGGCCGAGGCCCGAATGACGATATCGTCATCTAGCCGAGCATTGAGAACCTTGGCCCAATGGGCAGGTGGGATCGGACTCTGCTGCTGGAAATGGGCAACCTGGGCGGCGGCGTGAACACCGCTATCGGTACGTCCGGCCCCGTGCAGAGTGACCGCATGACCGAGAATATCGGCCAGAGCCTTCTCGATTTCTTCCTGCACACTCCTGTGATGGGGTTGCCGTTGCCAGCCGTGGAAATTAGTTCCCACATACTGGATAACTAGGGCGATCCGCGACTGGGGGCAAGCTGTCATCGTTACATCAGTTCGATAATCGCCATAGGGGCATTATCCCCGCGACGGCGCAGGGTACGCACTACCCTGGTATAACCGCCGTTACGGTTGCCATAACGGGCTTGGGCGCCTTCAAAGAGGGCGTGAACCAGTTGTTTGTCGTAGATGTAGCCCATGGCTTGGCGACGGGCGCTCAGGGAACCGTCTTTAGCTAGGGTGATAATGTGGTCTACCTCTGCTCGCACCGCTTTTGCTTTCGCTAGGGTGGTGGTGATCTGACCATGTAGAATTAGCTGGGTGGCCAAGCTGCGCAGCAGTGCCTTTCTTTGGTCAGCCGGCAGACCCAATTGAGGCACTTTACACCGATGTCTCATAGTATTTTCCTGGAATTGGGTTTACTTGCTTTTTTCTTGGGGTAGGGTGATGCCTAACCGTTTTTGTAGGGCTTCAATGACTTCTTCCGCCGATTTCTGCCCAAAGTTTTTGATTTCTAAGAGATCTTCTTGGCTGTAATCGAGGAGGTCGGCTACGGTGTTGATCTGCGCTCGCTTCAGGCAATTGTAGGCGCGCACAGATAATTGTAGTTCCTCGATCGGAATTTGGTTTTCTTGGTTGATCTCTTGGTCGTCAAAGTTACCTGAGGATTCGAGGGCGTTGAGATCCTTGAGCGGGTTAAAGAGATTAACCAGCATATCGGCCGCTTGGGAAAGGGCTTCTTTGGGGTTAATGCTCCCGTTTGTCCAAATTTCTAAGAGCAGACGATCTCTAGCTTGACCGCTTTCGGAACGGATATCTTCGACGCTGTAGTTGACTTTGGTTACGGGCATAAAAATCGAGTCGATTTGCAGAAAGTCTAGCGAAGTGGCCTCCTCTTTACTGCGATCGATCGCCCGGTAGCCTTTGCCTTTTTCCACGCGAAATTCCATCTCTAGCTTGGCCCCTTCGGCTAGGGTGGCGACGTACTGATTGCGATCAACTATCTCGATTTCTGAGGGTAAATCGAATTGTGCCGCCACTACTGTCGCCGGTCCAGTTGCCACTAAACGCCCGATCTGGGTTTGATTGGTGTAGCTTTTGAGGATGATTTCTTTCATGTTGAGCATGAGTTCCATCACGTCCTCGCGTACCCCCTCGACGGTGGCAAATTCGTGATTGACTCCCGCAATCCGCAGGGCCGTCACGGCCGCTCCTTCCAGATTGGAAATGAGAATCCGTCTCAGGGCATTACCTACGGTCGTACCCTGGCCTCTTTCCAGAGGTTCTAGTACGAATTTACTGTACTGACTCTGATTCTTGTAAGTTTTTGCTTCTACACACTCGATTTGAAATTGCGCCACCGATTGACCTCCCTTGTTCAGTTTTCAGTTATCAGTTATCAGTTATCAGTTTTCTTTGGCTTTCAGCGTTTAGCGTTTGGCGTTCAGCTTTTTGAGCAGATGGTCTTTGACGACCGGATTCTGCTGCTGATGCGCTCAAAGCTAACGGCTGTCGGCCTCAAGATCCCTGTCACCTGAAAAAGCTGTTCACTGTTTACACTCTCCGGCGTTTGGGAGGACGACAACCATTGTGGGGGATGGGAGTCACGTCCCGGATCAGGGTGATTTCTAATCCTGCTCCTTGCAGGGCCCGGATTGCGGTTTCCCGTCCTGCCCCGGGGCCACTAACCATCACTTCTAGTTGACGCATTCCCTGTTCGATCGCTCGGCGGGCGGCGTTATCGGCGGCGGTTTGGGCGGCGAAGGGGGTTCCTTTTTTGGCTCCTTTAAAACCACTCGATCCCGCCGATGCCCAAGAGATCACATCGCCTTTGGTATCGGCGATCGTGACAATGGTATTGTTGAAGGTCGATTGAATGTGAGCGACTCCGGTAGGAATATTTTTCTTCTGTTTTTTCGGTCCGGTTTTTTTGGTTGGTCGCGCCATAGTTTTTCTTGATTGGGGGATATCGCAATGAATAAAAAATTATTTCTTGGAGGGGGCTTTTTTCTTCCCTGCCACTGTCACCCGACGACCGCGACGGGTCCGCGCATTGGTTCGCGTCCGTTGCCCGCGCACGGGTAATCCTAGCCGATGCCGACGACCCCGATAGGTGCCGATATCGGCGAGGCGTTTGATGTTCATCGCCTCCCAGCGTCTCAAATCCCCCTCGATTTGATAATTTGTTTCGATATAAGTCCGTAGCGCCGCCACGTCTTCATCGCTGAGATCCTTGACCCGAGTGTCAGGGTTAACACCCGTCGCAGATAAGACTTCTTGGGAACGCGATAGACCCACTCCGTAGAGGTAGGTCAGGGCGATTTCCACACGCTTATCGCGAGGTAGGTCTACACCAGCTATCCTTGCCACGCTTTTTTTTTCTCCCTATGAACGATTTTTTTTCCAAAAACGACTACAATTAACGGTAACGATTCTCTGCCCCAAGACAGTGACTTTGGTGGGTTAACCTTGTCTCTGCTTGTGTTTGGGGTTAGAACAAATTACCATGACTCGACCGCGCCGACGGATGACGCGGCACTTTTCGCACATTTTTTTGACAGACGCTCTAACTTTCATGCCTAAGTATTCTGGCAACACTGCAAGCTTATTATTATATCAGATTTGTTTTACCCGTGTCACCTATTTTTTTAAAATAAATTTGGCCGCTTATTAGACTTTTTGGCTTCTCTGCCCCTATTTATCGCTATTTTTTTTGATTTTTCAGGCGATAGGTGATTCTGCCTTTGGTTAGGTCGTAGGGGGTCAGTTCCACTTTGACTCGATCGCCGGGGAGGATTTTGATATAATTACGTCGGATTTTGCCAGATATATGGGCTAAGACGTTGAAACCGTTATCTAAATCCACCCTAAACATGGCGTTGGGCAAAGATTCGGTGACGGTTCCTTCCATTTCGATGAGATCTTGTTTAGACAAAGTTAATTCCTCAAATTTACTGGGGACAATTTATTTAATGATTCGGAGCTCTCTTGGGTTTGGTGGTTAAAATGTATTCTAAGATACATTCCTCCCAGCGGGGGGGTGGAACGAACCACAAAGACACAAAGGACACAAAGATTGATCGATCATATAGTAAGTTAAACTTATCACACAGAACCTAGTAGGAGAGCCGATTCGGCAGCAGCAACCCTGCTGTCACCACAGTTCCCCCAGTATAGCTTATCAGTGATCAGTGATCAGATGTGAGTTTTCAGTTCACAGCAAAAAAGCGCCCCATCTTCCCTCTCCCATCTCCTGACTCCAGTCTCCACCCCCATCTCCCCACTACTAGGCAGTATTAAGGAGTAATATTTAGATAATCAACAGCTTAACATTGCTGTCTTTTCACTGATTACTGATTACTGTTCACTGTTCACTGAAAAGCTAGATTACTCGACGACAATTCGCCATTCATGGAGTTCGTATTCCACACAACCATTCTCGATTAAAGGATCGCGAACTATAATTGCCTGAGCCTCCTCAAGAGAATCGGCCTTAAATAATAACATTCCGCCGCCCCTTTCTGCCCAATAACCACTTTTTGCTGCTCGTCCTTGGCTAATTAAATCACGCACATAGTCCTTATGGGCGCTGACATAGCGATCGAAGGTAGTTTTATCAACAATGCCTTTTTCTATCTTGACAAACCAGGGCATAAATTCTCAGTAGGCTAGGACGGATCAACAATCATATAATTATACCGATTAATCTTGGCCGTCGAGGGTGCCATGTAACAGAGCTATACAATTAGCTTAGAGTTGTGGAAGACTGCTAGAATCGAGGTGACAGCTTCATTTCTGTAGCTTTGCTTGTTTCCATGAATCAACCCCAGGGATCTCTATTTTTTATCGCGCTTTTGCCGCCGCCAGAAGTACAGGAAATTGCCACAAAAATCAAGTTAGAGTTTGCAGAAATTTACAATAGTCGCGCTGCCCTGAAATCGCCTCCCCACGTCACTCTCCAACCCCCTTTCCGGTGGAATTTAGAACAATTACCGGATTTAGAAAGATGTTTAGAGGAATTTGCCCGCTTGCACGCTCCTATTCCCCTAATTCTCCAGAATTTTGCCGCCTTTAAACCGCGAGTCATTTATATTAATGTCCAGAAAACGCCAGAATTATTAACCCTGCAAAAACGGCTTTTACAGCAGCTAGAATCTTCCCTGAATATCATTGATAATGTCTCAAAAAGCCGAGCTTTTTCGCCCCATTTAACCGTTGGCTTCCGAGATTTAACTAAAGATAATTTCTGGAAAGCTTGGTCAAAATATGCTAATCAAGAGCTATTTTTTGAGGTGATGATCGATGAAATTACCCTCCTAATTCATAACGGTAAGCACTGGGAAATTTATCGGCAATTTTCTCTATAATCCAGACCCTTGCAGGTTTCTATCTACAGAGGAGGGAGTTATAGTGGTAAAATAGGAGAGAGCAGTTTTTAAAGCTTCATTTCTGACTTTTTTGCGAAATTTTAACCTATAGAGCGATTTTATGGCGACTCCGCCGCTCTGAAACCTATGTTACTCAAAAATCCCCCGAAAATCTCCCCCAATCTGATTAAACAGCTAGAAACGATCCTTGGTAAAGATGGAGTCATCCGTCGCAAAGATGAATTATTAACCTATGAGTGCGATGGTATCACAGGATACAGACAAAGACCCGCTCTTGTGGTACTGCCTCGCAGCACAGCAGAAATTGCGGCGGTGGTGAAACTCTGTCACGATAACGAGATTGCCTGGGTAGCGAGGGGTGCAGGAACGGGCTTATCGGGAGGGGCGTTACCCTTAGAAGAGGGGATTCTCATCGTTACGGCACGGATGAATCAGATTCTCAGGGTTGATTTAGATAATCAAAGGGTGGTGGTGCAGCCCGGGGTGATTAATAATTGGGTGACGCAAGCAGTAAGCGGGGCGGGATTTTATTATGCACCGGATCCCTCTAGTCAAATTATCTGCTCGATCGGTGGTAATGTGGCGGAAAATTCCGGCGGGGTTCACTGTTTAAAATACGGTGTCACTACCAATCACGTTATGGGCTTAAAAATCGTCCTTCCCGATGGTTCAATTATCGATGTGGGGGGTGCGGTACCGGAACAACCGGGCTATGATTTAACCGGTTTATTTGTGGGTTCCGAGGGAACTTTAGGCATTGCCACGGAAATCACCCTAAGAATCCTGAAAACTCCGGAATCTATCTGTGTTTTACTGGCCGATTTTACCAGTATCGAGGCGGCGGGCCAAGCGGTGGCGGATATTATTAAATCGGGAATGATTCCGGCGGGGATGGAGATTATGGATAATCTCAGTATCAACGCCGTGGAAGACGTGGTGGCTACCGGCTGTTATCCCCGGGATGCCGAGTCAGTTTTATTAGTGGAATTGGATGGTTTAGGGGTAGAAGTAGCCAGGAATAAACATCGGGTTGCCGAGATTTGCCGTCAAAATGGGGCGAGAAATATCACCACGGCTAATGATGCCGAAACCCGCTTTAAACTCTGGAAGGGCAGAAAAGCGGCCTTTGCGGCGGCGGGGAAAATTAGCCCTAATTATTTTGTGCAAGATGGGGTGATTCCCCGCACTCAATTGGTGTATGTTCTTCAGGAAATTAAGGCTTTAAGTGAAAAATACGGTTATAAAATCGCCAATGTTTTCCACGCCGGGGATGGCAATTTACACCCGTTAATTCTCTACGATAATAAGGTGGAGGGTGCCTGGGAAGAAGTGGAAGAGTTAGGCGGTGAAATTCTCAAACTTTGTGTGCGGGTTGGGGGCAGTTTATCGGGGGAACATGGTATCGGCATCGATAAAAATTGTTATATGCCCGCTATGTTCAACGAGATTGACTTAGAAACTATGGGCTATGTGCGGGATTGCTTTAATCCCAAAGGTTTGGCTAACCCGGGGAAATTATTCCCCACCCCGCGCAGCTGTGGGGAAGCCGCTAATGCCAAAATACAAGGGTTTGCGGGGGTGGATGTGTTTTAGGTTATCGGCAGTAATAGACCTCTTGCAGAAATCAAAATCGTTGTTAGGGTTAGGAGTCAGTAGCCAGTAGTCAGTAGTCAGGAGAATTAAGAATGAATAACAATCAATTAAATGGTCTATTTACAAATTTTATGCCATTTAATCCTTATTTTTGCTGTTTTTGAACCATGAAAAATTAATTATGCAAGAGGTTTAATGATTTTTCTGACTGATGACTGATGACTGATGACTGATGACTGATGACTGATGACTGATTACAGTCCACCTTGGGGTCCTAGGGGCAGATTGATATTAGAGGCGAAAACTGGGAGTTGTCTTTCCAGAAAGCGTTGAGTGACTAATTCTCGGAAAATCTCTAGATCTTTTTGCCATTGTCCCAGATATTGTTTGAGCAGATTTAATCGATCGCTGCCCTCGGCCAGATTATAGTTAAAGTTACCGGCAAATAATAGCGCCCCTAAAATTTTGCCATCGGGTAATTGTAATTTTGCCTCGTTAATCGCCACGGATAGCTGAGAGGTTTCTAGCTGATAAAGTAGATTGATGCTGGCTTGTAGGGGGGCTATACCGAAATTGTGCCAAGGACCGGGGGCGAGAAGAGTTTCGGTGATATATTTTTTAGCGGCATCGGGGCTACTAGGGAGAGGAACAATGCTTTTCGGGGCGATACTCAGGGCTTGATATTCGGCTAAAGGGAGTTTATCTAGATATAAACCAACAATTTCTGGCAGTTTCAGTTTCAGGCTATCGGGAGAGTTAATTATCTCCACAAAGGTAATTGTCCGGGGTTGGGCGACGATGCTGATACCATTTTGAAAATTAACTTGAGCGTAATTAGGATTGAGTACCGGCTGGCCATTTAATTCCCAGTCGGGGGGAACTATTCCCGAATATTTGAGGAAATCAACCGTTAGCATGGCGGGATTGAGGCTTTTGGCTGTAATTGCGATGGAAAGTTCTTGTATTTCCCGCAAACTAGCCAGAGGTTGATTGGAGTTATTGTCAGTGGTGGTAATCATCGGTTTTCTCCGTGGATATTTAAGTTTTGTCTCTAAGTAGGTGGGGGTTAAAAATTGTTCAGATCCGCCCCTTATTAAGGGGGATTAAGGGGGGATCGGCACCCCCCTTATTAAGGGGGGATTAAGGGGGGATCTAAAGACAAAATCTATCTTCAATTTAATTGAAACCACTTAAGTAGGTAGGCGTTAAAAGTTGTCAGACACCCCCCTTATCAAGGGGGGCAGGGGGGATCCCCCCGCCTATCGGCACCCCCCTTATCAAGGGGGGCAGGGGGGATCGAACCTAAAATCCATTTTTAA
>NZ_JASJFB010000500.1:0-1333 GCF_030065455.1 Microcystis sp. M53602_WE12
CAGCAAAATCTCAGTATTTTAGGCCAGGGCGGACGCTATGATCAATTATTGGGCGTTTTTCATCCCCAGGGCCAATCGGCTCCGGGTATCGGTTTTTCCCTGAATATCGAAGAACTGCACGAAAGTTTATTATCGGGGCAGACTTTACCCACTCAAGCTGCCCCCCTCGACTGGTTGCTTATCCCTTTGGGTAATAACGCCCAGATAGCGACTTTTAGTAAAGCTCGCTCCCTTCGCACCGGTGATCCGAATCTGAGAGTGGCGATCGATTTAGGGGGTCGCAGCGAGGCACAAATTCGTACCTATGCCCGCGATCGAATGATTAAAAATCTCGCCTGGGTGCAGGAAGATGGTTCCGTGAGCGAAGAATCTCTCTAAAAGGGGGCAAAAGCGGCGTAAATACTGCCTTCTGCCCGCTGCTATAGGACTCTATCTAGGGTTTGCGGCAAAAAGTACGGGCGAAGCATTCGGGCAATAACCTATCGGTGAAACCGTAGATTTTTTATCCGAATGCTTCGCCCCTACAGGACGCGGGCCGATGAAAACGCAAGGTTTTGAAGCACGATTCCCTCAAAATCTTGCACCTGTTTCGCGAGAATAGACCTCGTTTCCACACATAAACCAGAAGAGCCGTTAAAAAACTTTATAAATAATATTGATTGGTTTGTTTATAATAACCATCATTAATACCCACTGAAACCATAATAAATCATAAGCAAAAATCAATGTTAATAATCGATTCTAGTCTATACCAGAGATGAACGTGGGTTGGGTTAAAGCATGAAACCCAACGCTGACGGCGATAATTGATCCGCTTCTTGGCAGGGTAACGACTAGGGCTGTCCCAAGTGCGGGAAACGGCGATTTTAAAATTTTCACCCTTTATTCAAGAAAAAATCATGTCAACTCCTTTTTTGGTTAAAGATGTCCGTCCCGGTTTATCTGGTTCCTTCCCCAAATATCTGACGGCATTATATAGTTTTACCAATAAATGTTAGAACAAAGATGTAGATGTAGGTTGCTCTAATGGGAAGTTTTGTGACGACAAGTAGCATTGATGATATTTATGGGGAATAATAGATTTAGATGAGTGCCTAACTTTCCAATTGGTAGCGACTCGCCATGAAACAACCAACCGCCAATTATGATGAACCCTGGAAAGAAGCATTAAGCGAGTATTTTGAAGCGTTTTTATACCTGGACTTCCCCCATACAGAAATACTAAAAAATTAACAAAACCCTTACTGCCTGGAGCTTCTCAGAAAAAATTGAAAAGACGCTACTGGGTACATTTTCCCTTTGAAAATGGCTGTACCGTTGACTGTATCTAGAG
>NZ_JASJFB010000322.1:0-3618 GCF_030065455.1 Microcystis sp. M53602_WE12
ACACGAATTTATATTAAACTTAGGATTGGTTTATTGAATTATCGTCTTATTAAAACTGTGGAAGTAATGGAAATCGGGCAAAAAGTCAAGGTCTGTCGCTTAAGAGACCGCGTTAACTCGGATGTAGCGGGTAAATTGGGTAAAGTGGGTGTCATCAAAAATTTTAAGATGACCGATGGCAGCGGTGTTGGTGCTGTTGTCCAGTTCGATGATAAGACCGCTACTTGGTTTTTTGAGGATGAACTCAAACTCATCTAAATACAACGCTTAGGAATTAATTATGTCCTTAATTTTGACCTTTTTGGGCAAGGGGGGCAGCGGTCGCAGTACAATAGCGATCGCTTCGGCAAAGAAAATGGCTGGTCTGGGGTCAAAAGTTCTCTTGATCGGGCAAGATTCTGGTCCCGCTTGGGGATTACTCCTCAAGGCCTCCCCTAGCTCCTCTATTACGGAAATTGCCCCTAATCTCTCGGTTGTGCAGCTTAGTAGTACACAGTTACTAGAAAAAAGTTGGGAAGAAGTCAAGGAATTAGAAAAGCAGTATTTGCGTTCTCCCACCTTGAAAAATGTTTATGGTCAAGAGTTGGGCATTTTACCCGGAATGGATCAAGCTCTAGCTTTAAATTTCCTGCGGGAACAGGATAAAAGCGGAAATTACGATGTCATCATCTACGACGGCAGCGGAGATATCAACAGTCTGAGAATGTTGGGGATTCCAGAGGTAGGTGGCTGGTATTTACGGCGTTTTCGGCAGGTTTTCAGTGATTCCGAGATTGGTCGCACCCTTTCTCCCTTTTTCCAACCGATCGCCGCTGCCGTGCTGAATTTCTCCTTTAATCCCGATGGTTTGGGGAAGAAGGCCGATAATAACATTTTAGACGAGGGGCGCTCGGCTTTAGCCGATCCTCGGCGAGTTTTAGCCTATCTAGTCACCAATGATGATCCACTTGCGATCGCAGATGCCAAATATCTTTGGGGTGGGGCGCAGCAAATCGGTTTAAATGTGGGGGGAGTGATTTTTAATCGCTGTCAGAGTGCTACGGAGGATTTTGCCCCGCTGCCGGCGGCGATTTTACCCGACCGTCAAGGAGAAGATTGGCAGGAATTAATCGCCGAGTTACCCAATTTTCTCACGGTGCAGCCGCCCAAACCGTTAATAATCGATACGGCAGCCGGTCAGGTCAAGGTTTATTTACCCGGATTCGAGAAAAAACAGGTAAAACTGACGCAATCGGGTCCAGAATTAACCATCGAAGCCGGGGATCAACGGCGTAATATTGATGTACCACCGCCTCTAACCGGACGAGCGGTAAAAGGGGCCAAATTCCAAGACGGTTACTTAATTATTTCTTTTTAAGGGATTATGTCGAACACCGAGATAGAAAACAAGGATAATCGAGGCGCAAAAACTCGCCAATTATTGGGGATGAAAGGGGCTTCATCGGCAGAAACTTCCCTCTGGAAAATCCGCTTACAATTGATGAAGCCGATCACTTGGATTCCCCTAATTTGGGGGGTTGTCTGTGGGGCTGCTTCATCGGGGAATTATACTTGGTCTTTAGAAGATGTCTTAAAAGCGGCCACCTGTATGTTACTTTCCGGTCCATTGATGACCGGTTATACCCAAACTTTAAATGATTTTTACGATCGAGAAATCGATGCAATTAATGAACCCTATCGCCCGATTCCTTCGGGGGCAATTTCTATTCCGCAAGTAGTCGGCCAGATTTTGGTTTTATTAGCGGGTGGGTTAGGAATAGCCTATCTTCTCGATCGCTGGGCCGGTCATGATTTCCCGATCATGCTCTGTTTAACCCTATTTGGTTCTTTTATTGCCTATATTTATTCAGCGCCGCCTTTAAAATTAAAACAAAATGGTTGGCTAGGAAATTATGCCCTCGGTGCTAGTTATATAGCCTTACCTTGGTGGGCAGGTCACGCCCTTTTTGGTCAGTTAAATTGGACAATTATGATCCTAACCCTCATCTATAGTCTGGCGGGTTTAGGCATTGCTGTGGTCAACGACTTTAAAAGTGTGGAAGGTGACGAAAAATTAGGCTTAAAATCCTTGCCAGTTATGTTTGGAATTACCACCGCAGCTTGGATTTGTGTGATTATGATCGATGTTTTTCAAGCAGGAATTGCGGGCTATCTGATTAGTATTCATCAGAATCTTTATGCCGCTATTTTACTGTTATTAATTATCCCTCAGATCACTTTCCAAGATATGTATTTTTTGCGGGATCCGCTCAAAAATGATGTCAAATATCAAGCCAGCGCCCAGCCTTTTCTAGTGTTAGGAATGTTGGTGACAGGTTTGGCTTTAGGTCAGGGGATACTCTGAAGATTGTAATTAATAAAAACAGGAAATATCCAGTTTATGGGACATAATCGCCTTGAATTGGGCTTCTGTTTAAGGTAACTTGAGCGGTCAAGGGGGGTGAAAATGGATTTTCGGTTCGATCCCCCCTTAATCCCCCCTTGATAAGGGGGGTGCCGATCCCGCCTTGATAAGGGGGGTATCTGACAATTTTTAACACCTACCTACTTAGCTCGATCCCTAGTCTTTTCGTTACAATCAAGAGGGAATCGATGCCGGGGGAAAAATTTACCTTTTTTTCTTCCCTCCGATTTGCCATTCTTGACGAACTAATCAAGAATAGTTTCTGTTTAACAAGATTGATTGAGACAAGTATCTCGAACCTAGTCACCATGAGTAATACCAGTAATTTTCGCCAAGCTTTACGCGAGGCTAAAAGCCAAGCACTTATCGGCCCCAATGTTATCCCCAAGGCCCTGCCCTATCTCGGTGGCGGTCTAATTTTGACTGCGGTGGGAACCTATGGCGGTTTAGGTGTGATCCAATCCTATCCCCAGATTTTCTTCCCGACTTTCTTTGTCGCTCTGATTGCCGAGATTATTTTATTTTTTGTCGCCCGTAATACTGCGGAAAGAGGCAATACAGGCACTGCTCTGCCCCTGCTGACTCTCTATAGTCTTCTTTCTGGCTATACTCTCAGTGGAATCGTCTATGTGGCCTTAGGTACTTCCGGTGTTGGTTTGCGAGGAGTGGCAATTGCTGCCCTCGGTTGCGGCATCGCTTTTGTCTTGGGACGCAATATCGGCTCGAATCTGTCGGAAAAAGATGGTTTAGCCCTGACTCAAACCGTTAGCATCGGTATTCTCGCTCTCTTTATTGTTCTCATTGGTCAGCTAATTTTCTCTATCTTTGGTGGCGCTACTCCCACCTGGTTAGAAATCGCCATTTCTGGCATCGGGGTTTTCTTGTTTGCTGGTTCGGCAGTGGTGGACTTTTACATCTTGCCCCGTACCTACAGAGATGAACAGTATCTTAGTGCTGCTTTATCGATGTATTTGACCTATATCAACCTATTTATCTTTATTCTGCGCCTTTTAATCGCTCTTAACGGTCGAGATTAGGGCAAATAGAGAGGAGTTAGAAATTAGTTACAACCTAACTTCTAACTCCGCTAGAATAGTAAAGAAATGTAAACAGCCTGTAAAGATTATGACTGAACCACAACCGACTCAAACCCCCAAATTAGAAGATCCCAAATTTGGCTTTAATGACTATGCCGAGCGCCTCAACGGTAGGGC
>NZ_JASJFB010000818.1:0-2370 GCF_030065455.1 Microcystis sp. M53602_WE12
ATACTATTAGGGGTCGAGAAAATCGTCACCGACCTCCCCTCCCATTCAGAACCGTGCATGAGACTTTCACCTCACACGGCTCCTAGTTTGACGGTTCCCTTGTTAAGGATACAACTTGACATCTTTTTGTTGACCTTGTATTATCTGCATTAACATCGGGTGATGTCGAATTAGATGATTTTAGGCTTCCATCAGATGCCGATTTATCATCGTGACAGTGGCGGTGTAGTAATTGAAGGTTTTTATATTCATCCTTTCCGCCTAAGCTTATTGGGTGAATGTGGTCAACTTCAATTAAATCCGATGGGGTAAAATACTGCCCACATCGGCTACACTTGCCTTGTTGCTTCTTAAGTAGTTTGGCTACTCTTGTAGGTGTGTCAATTGCTTGTCCTCGTCTGGTCGCCCAGTAAGTCCAATTTCCGTCGTAGGGTGAAGCGTCGGCGCGTACTAGGGTATGTCTGACAATTGCTGTCCAATTATGTTTCCATAAATGGACACCATCTTTGGTTTGAAATAACCAAGATTCGTGTCTTTCTTTCCCATTGCTGAGTTTGACTGTACCCGGTCCAAAATATTTACTCAGCTTTTTGTAGTTCGCTTTACCGCATCTTGATACTGTCCATGCCCTTAACATTAACCAGATTGTGTAGTCTAGTTTATTGAAGGTATCTGTGGATACTACTCCTGAATAGTAGTTTGCCCATCCTCTAATGATTGGGTTTAATTGTCTAATCAGGGCTGATTGAGGTGCTGTTTTGTGTTTTTTGATTACACCTTTTATCGCTTCTGTGTGGGCTTTAACTGCTTTTTGGCTAGGTTTAATGTGGGTTAGGAATGTTTTAGGTATTCCTTTCGTTATTTTACCTGCTTTGTATTTTCCGGCTGGGTATTGTCTGATATTGAATCCTAGAAAGTCAAAACCGGGTTCTTCCGTTTTCCCATTATATTCAATGGGTTTGAGTGTGTGACACACTCTGGTTTTTTCTGGTTTGAGTTCTAATCCAATAGGCTTTAGCCATTCAGAAATGGCAGTTTGGCACTGTTCAATGATTTCGAGTGATGGTGAAATCACTACAAAATCATCGGCATATCTTATTAAAACAGCTTGATTTATCTTATTCTTTTTGGGGAATAGTATTTCAATTAATCTTGCCATTCCATCCAGTGCGATGTTGGCTAGTAGTGGACTTATTACCCCTCCTTGAGGTGTCCCTGTTTCTGTTTCTTCAAATACGCCGTTGTCCAATACTCCTGCTTTGAGCCATTGTTTAATATCTCTTTTCAGGGAGCTTGGACAGTGAATTTTAGACAGTAAAAAGTCGTGATTAATTCGGTCAAAACACTTGGCAATATCAGCATCTAATACAAAGTAGCTACTTTTATTAATGCTAAGGTATATCCTTGATATTGCGTCATGGGCAGACCTTCCGGGTCGGAAACCGTAGCTGGTTCCTTCCATCTTTGACTCCCATTCTGGTTCGAGTGCCGATTTAATCAACGCTTGTCTTGCTCTATCTTTGATGGTTGGTATTCCTAGAGGGCGTTTTTCATCCCTACCCGGTTTAGGAATCCACACCCTTCTTAACGGTTTTGCTTTAAGTGTTCCTTTGATTTCTTCGGTTAGATTTAGCCTTTGTTCTGGGGATACTGCTATCATTCCATCGACTCCTGCTGTTTTCTTTCCTTGATTATCTTGGGTTACTTTGCGAACTGCTAATAGACGAGCGTAGTATGATTTCACTAATAGACGTTGCAACTTTCTAACCTTTGCACCCTGTCCCGATTTAGCCGCTTGGTATATCCTCTTTTGGAGCTTGAAAACGTATCTTTGGATTTTACCCCAGTTGATAGCTTTCCATACATTCGTAGTCTTAGTGGTTTTCGGTTTCCCGAATCCTTTACCTTCTCTCGCTTTCGTCATATAGACTCCTACTAGACTCTATCCTTACAGACAAACCGTAACCTGTTAGCATATCCTGACTATTACCGTCAAGCGTTGGCTTTTGGTTACATCTCACACCCTTAAAGGCTTGCGCTTACACTTGTCACTACTGGGTATTTCGACCTGTACCCAGAGCCTAAAAGGGTTTATTACGTTCCGTTTATATGGGCATTCCATCTTTAGATTTGTCCTCTCCACCGGGGTACTTTTAAAGGTCTGTGTAAGTGAAAAATCAAAGTTCCTTACTTTCTTCCCCTTATTCTTTTGAACGCAGTGTGTCAACCTATTTCACTGCTATACACTTACGATGGTTCACGTCAGACATTTGGCTCACGCCTAATCTTGGATGGTTGGCAGTGGTCTCGGTTTGGATGTTAGGTTACATCTAGGAGCCTTCCGTTCCCCGCTTCAGTCCCAGAGTTGTG
>NZ_JASJFB010000361.1:0-2417 GCF_030065455.1 Microcystis sp. M53602_WE12
ATGGGAGTGATCAGGGGGAAATTCAGGGACTTTTTCCCTGAAAATTAGGTAATTGACCCCCTCAAAATCGGTAAAACCCCACACCCCACACCCCACACCCTACACCCTGCCCCTAGGAAAAACTTTTTCAGCAGACCCTAAGTAGGGAGGCACAATTATTTGTAGGATGGGTTAGCGGTAGCGTAACATGAGCGGGCGTTGGGTTTCATGCTTCAACCCAACCTACGTTCATCTTATATTTAATTCCACCTACCTACTTAGACATTATTGAGGACAATTATTCGGCTCGACTACTCAAAGGGTTATTGAGATTGCTAGTGCCAGGACGTTTAACACTATGGGATTGTAGCAGCGAGATCGCCTGTTGGTACTGGGGATCATCCTTAGTTCCCACCAAAGAAGGATCATCGCGGAAGCGCAGCTGTTGTTCCTGGGTTAACTCGATCTGCACATCGGGTTTAATGCCTTTTTTGTAGATATTTTCGCCGTTGGGGGGATAATAACGGGCAATTGTCACCGCTAAACCGGAACCATCGGAGAGGGTGTGTACCGATTGGACGGTACTCTTGCCATAGGTCGATGTACCCACTAAAGTCGCCCGGCCATTTTCTTTCAGCGCCCCGGCGAGGATTTCGCTGGCGCTGGCGGAACCTTTATTCACCAAGACCACGAGGGGTAAATCGGTAATAGCGGTGTTATTGGCGATAAATTGGCGATCACCGCCCCGTCGATCGATGGTGCTAACGATTTTGCCCTGTTTCATCCACATGCGAGCGATATCGACACTAGCAAATAGTAAACCCCCGGGGTTGCCCCGCAGATCGAGAACATAGCCGGATACCTGTTGTTGACTTAATTCCTCGATCGCTTCTTTCATTTGTTCGGCTGCGTGGGAACTAAATTCATCCAGTTTAATATAACCAACTTTCACCCCACCTTCTTGTTTAAGGGTATAGCTAACCGAGGGGATTTCGATATCTACCCGGGTCAAAGTCACTTCAAATACACCTCGATCGGGACGGGCAAGCTGTAAACTAACGCTAGTACCCACTTCTCCCTGTAGGGCTTCCATTGCTTGTTCTAGGGTCATTAAAGCGGTGGGTTTGCCATTAATTCTGATCAGGCGATCGCCGCTTTTCACTCCCGCTTCCTTGGCGGGGGATTTTTTCACCGTATCGACAACGATCAGATCGCTAGTGCGTTTATCGAGGGCTAAACGTACCCCAATTCCCGATAATTCTCCGGAAGTTTGACTGGTGAGGACAGAAAATTCCCTAGGAGTTAAAAAACGGGTATAAGTATCACCCAATTCCTTTAAAGCTTCCCGAATTGCCGTGTAAGCTTGTTGGGGATTAGTATAATTTCTGCTTAACAATTCTTGACGTTTTTTTTGCCAATCGATTTGATGAAAACTACGATCTACAAATTCATTATTAACAATTTGCCAGACCTGGTCGATGACTGCTTTCGGGTTATCTTCTAAGGGTTTTTCCCCTTTGGCTGCGGGGGTGAGAACCATCAGGGAACTAACTGCTAGGGTAGCGATCGCACCTCCAGATAGGAGTTTCTGCACGGAAACGAACGAGGGACGCGACTGGTTCATAAAGACAAAGCCAAAATAAGATTGACGTTTAGATAAAGCCATTCAAAAAGCGGGAGCATTTTGCCTTCGAGGGAGGTGAGGAGCAGTGTTAACTACGACTTTCGTATAGATAGGGGAGTTCCTTGTCTGGCTCTAATATCCACTATAATTCTACTTCTAGAAAATCGAGTAATATCTGGCGATGAATTTTTCCTAAAGGACGAGTCTGATTAATCTTCTGGGAATAGTATTCCCCTTGAAGGATGGCAGCCGGGGGTAATAATGCTAAATCTTGCCCTTCCGTTTGCACTAATTTTTCTAATTCCAGGGTCAGGGGTACATGATAAAGATAACGAGAGAGATTATCATCGTTATAACAGCGAAAATGGCGTAAACTAGGAGCTTCGTAGTTAATTTCTTCTTTTAACTCTCGTTTTAACCCTATTTCTGGACTTTCACCCGCTTCTAAGTGACCACCAAATAAACCCCACACCCCCGGATAGAGAATCGTCGGGATGTCGTCGCGCAACTGCATTAAAAATCGACCGTCCTGTTCCAAAATCGCCAAAGCAACAAATATCATCAGTTATCAGTTATCAGTTATCAGTTATCAGGAGTCAGGAGTCAGGAGTCAGGAGACGGGAGACTATTTTATTTATTCTCCCCACACCCCACACCCCACACCCCACACCCCACACCCGTTACAGTAGAGCAGGAAGTCGCCTTCCCACCCCCTGCTTCAAAACCGGACTTACGACTTTCGCCGTATCCGGCTCCTGAGTAACTAGGCTACTGTCATTAGTAGAATAATAATGGGAATTATTATTTCCTTGTC
>NZ_JASJFB010000263.1:0-5974 GCF_030065455.1 Microcystis sp. M53602_WE12
AAATCCTTATCTGGCAAGAGACTTAATTGATTAGTTCGCTCTAGAGCAAAAACAATTGACAAAAATCGCTAAATGCCTTTCTCTATAAGGGTTCCATCCCTTATAACCCCCGTCCATTGCATAACACAAACCGAAGAGCCCCCCTTATTAAGAGAGGCAAGGGGTATCAAAGGCAGAATCTATCTTCTATTTAATCAGAACTACTTACTTAACTTCTTACCTCTGTTAGTATTTTATGGGCTTTATGGGTTACTTCTTATCCAAACAATTAATCTCAATAATTTTCCCTCTCTCATCGAATATTTGAGCAATTCTTGGGCATTTTCTTCTGGTTATTCCAGTGCGATGAGTATTGTAGGAAATTACCAGCATTTACTCATTGCCTTGCTCTGCTTGTCCTTAAGTTTGCTTTTAATGTCTCTGGCAATTATAGACCAAAACCCTAGTCTCGCTATTGCCTATATTTTTCCTATATTTTTATCATTTAAGCATGGATTTGTTAGGCAAGATGCTCACGTTGTTGTTTTTACACTTGTGGTTATTGTCTCAGCTTCTCTTTATACAACAATTATTAAAAAATCTCGGTTGAAGAAAATTGCTTATTGTGCTTGGGGAATAATTTTTTTGGGATGTATTATTATCACCTCTAGTCCTAATTGGACTATATTGGAAAATGCTCGCCAGTGGAGTAATTTCAGTCCCGATAGGGTGGCTAATAATATTGGGGTTGTCATTTCCTCTATCCTTAATCCCAGAGAATTAGAAATGCGAGGTGAAAGGAGTACAACTCAAAATTTACAAGTCATTGCTGCCGCTACCAAAATACCCGATTCTGTGCTGGGAAAAGTGCAAGGCAAAACTATTGATATAATTCCCTGGGAATTTTCACTGATTCCGGGCAATCAGCTTAATTGGAAACCGCGGCCGATTATTCAATCCTATTCTGCTTATACAGAAAAACTGGATGAACTAAATTATCAAAGCTTATCTCAATCTCCCAGAGATTATCTGATTTATCACTTTCAAGCTATTGATGGCAGACATCCTTTTTTTGATGAACCTAAAGCCTTTTCCTATGTGGTTTGTAATTATCAACTTGACTCGGTAAATTCGCCCTTCCAAGTCCCCGCAATCAAAACCAACTTTTATCTTCTAGAAAAACAAAAAGTCAGTCGTTGCATTCCAACCCCTCTAGGAGAGACTACTAATGTTACTTGGGATCAAGTCTATGAATTACCTACTCGTAATAGTGGGATTACTCGTGTTCAAGTTAAATTTGAATATTCTTGGTTGGGTAAAATAGTCAAACAACTCTTTAGAATCCCTCCCGTGATAATTAACGTTAATTATCTCGATGGAACTCAAGCCAATTTTCGCTTTGTTCAAGATAATTCAGCTAATGGAGTTATCCTTAGTCATTTACCGAGAAATGATCAGGAATTAATGGCATTTTTTCAAGGAAAATTACCACCACAAGTCAAATCCTTTAGCTTTTCTGTCAGTAATCCTCTGCTATTCTCCCCAGAAATAAAAGTAACGCCTTTTTGGGAAGTTGAGACTGGTTCATAATCTTTCTTGAAGCTTGAAAAGCGGTTAATATCTCTGGCAAATGGAGAATAGGGAACTCGAATCCCTGACCTCTGCGGTGCGATCGCAGCGCTCTACCAACTGAGCTAATTCCCCATATATAGACCATAATAGCATTTTTGAGCAGAAAATCCTAGGAACTGGCAAGGGATCGAGGGGCAAAAAATCGAGCGGCTTCTCTCTGGAAAACTTTAAAATGGAAAAAGTAATCTTGAGGATGATAACTAATGGCGATACTACGCTTAGAGAATGGGACAACCTATACCCAGTTAGCCGATATTAGTCTGGAATTGGCCAAATTAAATGTCACTTTAAACTATTGGCCGATCGAAAACGAAGCCACTCGTCAGCTACTTAAACAAGCTTCTCTGACTGACGAAGAAAAAGAAATAGTTTTAACCAGCTTAGACGGTTATTTTGAGCAACTTAAACAAGAAGCGGGTTATCAAGCCAGAGATTTAATCGTTTTACACCCTGAAATTCCCAATCTCGACACTTTACTGGCAAAGTTCGAGCGCTGTCACACCCACGCCGACGATGAGGTGCGTTATATCATTGATGGGGAGGGGGTTTTTGGCTTTGTCTTTGCCGATGGTTCTCAGGGGGAATTAACTATTCAACCTCAAGAATATATCAATGTTCCTGCCCATAGCGAACACTGGTTTCACCTCACTGCCAGTAAACGAGTTAAAGCAGTGCGTTACTTTACCAGTACCGCCGGATGGGTTCCCGAATATACGGAAACTGTCATTCGTTTTCCTAGTTTAACAGCCGTGTAGCCTTTGGTTTTTTGGCGAGTGCTTTCCCAATAAGACAGATAAGTTTTGCAGGGATGGCAACGCCGGCAGCCACAATCTGTTAAGGGGTATATTTGTCCTGTTGAAAATCTCCCGTCTAGTGCCTAGCTTGACGGGAGATTATCTCAATTCGGGGGATTGGCGTGATAGATTTAGTCTAAGCCGAATTGATTGCCCCGTTTGTACTGTAAGTAGGCGGCAACGAACAAACCCGCTAGGGTAATGGGAATTAAGCCTAGGACAATCCCTAGCACTAAAGGTTCAATCACGTCTGTACTCCTTGGATTAGCAATTTTTCACCCGTATTTTATCGTAGCAGCGGTTGCCCTGGAAAGATAGGGCGATCGCACATACTTCTTAAGTGGAGTGTTGGGGTAGTGGGGTGTGGGGTGTGGGGTGTGGGGTGTGGGGGGTAGTGGGGAATTTAGCTGAAATTTCCCTATCTCCCTATCTCCCTATCTCCCTAAATCCCTGACTCTTATCTCCCGACTCCCGAAAAGGAAAACTTGCTATCTCACCATTAAGATAACTGCTCTACTCTAGGAGCGACCGAGAAAAAATTTTCTCAATGTGCCTTTACCCCAATAGCGATCGATTTCTTGCCAGAGATTGTGGAGACAAAAAACCACTGCTAGACAGAGAGTAACCGCAAGGATTTGAGAGAAACTTTCCCTTTGCCAAAATTTGGCCATTGCCTCCGAAATTACCCGCGTTCCCCGATAAGCTTCCAGAAAACCCTCGATCGAGCCGAGAATCAGTGCTGCTAGGGTATAAACAAAGGTTCTATACAGAACACTAACGTAACGGGGTCGATTTTCTAACCATTCTAGCTTCATGGCTGCGTCGAGAATGGCCACGGTTTTTGCCGCAATGATCGCCCCTAAGCTCGCTTTACCCAAAACGTAGGTAGTAATCGAATATTCTTCCAGAAATAATTTCATGATCAGAAGAATATAACCGAAAGCCAAGAAAAAAAAGAGGGCAAGAGAACCGATTTTTTTCAATTCCTTTTTAATTGCTTCCATTGATTTTTTTTGATATTTTCTGCCAAGATAGCGGTCGCGCTGCCGGATAGTCCTTTAACTATAAGCTATAGTTAATTATTTGTTGCAGCTATTCTCCCATCTCCACCAGCAAGTTTGAGCGCCGATAACTGAACTGATGCTTGAAACTAATTACGGCTTGCTGAATAAATCTAAAAACCTTGTTGTATAAGACTTTTAGACTTGTTTTCCCTCAAAAAGTGCCGACCTTTGGAGTGATTGGGGGGAAAATTCAGGTACTTTTTCCCTGAAAATTAGGTAATTGACCACCTGAAAATCGGTAAAACCCCACACCCCACACCCCACACCCCACACCCCACACCCTGCCCCTAGGAAAAGCTTTTTCAGCAAACCCTAATTACGGCTTGATTGTCGATAAAATGAGGATTACCGAGGGGATCGATGGCACTGAAAGCGTAAAAATAACGGCGTGCTAGGGGCGGAAAATCGCTAAAATCGAAGATTGTGTCACCTTTAGCCACATCTGCCCAAAAATTTCGTAATTTCGGGGCTAATTCCTCCGCTAGACTCACGGGAAGATTGAGGGGATGGCAGGTTAATAAACGCATCATAAAAGGATAAGAGCGATCGCCTAACCATTGCCGAGAAATAGCGGGTAAATTCTCCCATCCGGGTATATTTTGCAGATGAAAAGATTCTATGGCTAATTCAACCGTGTTTTCGCAATATTCTAGCACCCGGTAGGGATGGGGATAACTGACGAGGGAACCGGTGGTAATTTCATAGATACCTCTAGTAAAAGCCAGATCCTGCACGTGGAGATGGCCAGTAATCAACAATTTTACGCCGTTTTCCTGTAGTATATCGAGCAGTTCTACCGCATTAGCCAACATATAGCGTTTACCTAATTCATGATTGCTTTGTCCGGGTAAATGCTCGATAACGTTATGATGGATCATCACCATCACTAGATCGTTTTTTAGCGCGGGTAAAGTCTGTTTTAACCAATGCAATTGTTCTGCATCTAAACTGCCAATTTGTCCACCTTGCTCATCGAATTGATTAGAATTAAGACCGATTAATTGCACTCCGGGTAAAATTTCTTTTTGGTAGTATATTTGTTCGGGGTCGCTGTAACCAAATTGTTGATAATAGAAGGGAAAATCTGCTAAACCGATCTGGTTTTCCGTCGCGGTTAAACTCAAAACATCATGATTACCAGGCACCACATAGACGGGAAAGGGTAAAGTGGCTAAACAATCGGCTAACCAACGATGATTTTCTGGTTCACCATCTTGGGTTAAATCGCCAGCAATCAGCAGAAAATCGAGGTTAAGGGTGATGAGATGGTCTAAAACAATTTTTAAAGCTGGAATACTCACTTCCACCAGATGAAAGCGATTAGAATGGTTTAAAATGGTTGTGGGTAAAGCGATATGAGGATCGCTGAGAATGGCGAAACGGAAATTCATCGCATTGAATTGGGCTAAATATCGGTAAACTAGATCGATCGAGGAGAAATGAGGAGAAAATATCTTTGGCTAAAGTTCGCGTTCGTCAGCACGTCAATCCCTTAAGTCATAAATATCGCCATCCGATCGCTCCCCCCGATTGGAATCAAGTTTATCAGGATATGACGCAACCTCTCCATCTTGACATTGGTTGTGCGCGGGGTAAATTTTTGTTACAAATGGCCCAAGTAGAGCCAGAAATTAATTTTTTGGGGATTGAAATTCGTCAACCTTTGGTAATTGAAGCGAATCAGGAACGGGAAAGGTTAGGATTAAGTAATCTCGCTTTTGTTTTTGGCAATATGAATGTTGCCCCAGAAATTTTACTGCAATCTTTGCCCGCGGATAAGTTATTTTGGGTGTCGATTCAATTTCCCGATCCTTGGTTTAAACAGCGTCACAGCAAGCGTCGGGTTGTGCAGCCAGAATTAGTCATAGCTTTGGCTAAGTATATGGTAGCTGGGGGCTGGGTTTTTTTACAGTCGGATGTGGAATCGATCGCCCTGGAAATGACCGAGAGATTTCAAGCACATCCCAATTTTGTTCGGCAACATCAAACCCCCTGGTTAGAGGAAAATATTTTCCCCGTACCGACGGAGAGGGAAAAGTCCACTTATAATAAGGGTCAACCGGTTTATCGCTCGCTTTTTCGAGTTCGGTAGCTTCAGCTAAAATATCTTGGCACTGTCTGAAATCATGGTTAGAAATCTCGACTCACCCCTAATACTTGAGGACAATAATCGCCCCCCTGTATCTCAATTGCTAGAATTTCTCTTAACAAAAGAAAAAAACAATAAAAAAACTAAAGAAAATCTTACTTTTGCGGCTTTAGTCGGTACTTGGCGATTATACTTTATCACGGGAACTCAAAAAGCTAAAAAGAGAGCGGGAATCGTTTTGGGTAAGGGTCGCTATCTACCGTCCTGGTTAAAAATTACGGCTCTTCGGTTTGTGTTATGCAATGGACGGGGGTTATATTGGATGTAACCCTTATATAGAAAGGCATTTAGCGATTTTTGTCGATTGTTTTTGATCTAGAGCGAACTAATCAATTAAGTCTCTTACCAGATAAGGA
>NZ_JASJFB010000187.1:0-1352 GCF_030065455.1 Microcystis sp. M53602_WE12
ACTTGTCAAGAAATCACGATAAATCAACTAGAGATTATCTGAGGCATTGAGTATAATCAAACACATAGATTAGGGGAAATTGCTCATAAATCAGTCCGATCGAGCGTGAATCCTCTTTTATTTTTTAGTCTTAGACTAAGGAAATATCATGGTTGATTGTAGTCAGATTCAGTTTGACGAGGATAAAAGCAAGATAGATCTATCGCAACTACGAGAATTATTTAATTTAACCGCATTTTGGGCAATCGATCGCCGTTTAGAAGATTTAGAAACCGCAATTGACTATAGTGATCCGGTGGTGACGGTGTGGAATGAGCGGCAATTAATTGGTTTTGCTCGCGCCATTTCTGACGGCATTTATCGGGCAACTATTTGGGATGTGATTGTTCATCCCGATTATCAGGGAGCGGGTTTAGGGCGTAAATTAGTAGAAACAGTCTTGGCCCATCCCCGAATAAATCGGGTGGAAAGAGTCTATTTGATGACTACTAATCAAGAAAATTTTTACCGGCGCATTGGTTTCCAAAGCAACGCCACCACGACGATGGTATTATTTAATCGTTATCCCGAGGAGTTTTCCTATCCGGCGATCGAGGTAAAGAAAAAACGATCCGTGTGAGCTTGTCCTGACTATTGTTATCGATTTGATCTAAGCTCATTTCTCCCCCCGAGACTTCGATAATGCCTTTCGCTAACTGAAATTTAAGACCGGGAGAAAGACCGAGAGCTTGAGTAAATTGTTTTACTTCTTCTGGCTTTGATTCTAAACTCAAAGGGGAAATTTCTGGCATTTGCCAGAGAGCGATTTCCCCCGGAAATTCTAGGGTAATAGTGACTTTTTTCTCGCCAAGGGCGCTTACCGATATACAAATAGAGCCACTCGTTAAGTTGGCGATCACTGCATCGACGAGAAGGACAAGAGCGGAGGATAAACGCTGATAATCGGCAATAATAGCAATCTCATCGGTTAAAGGGCTAAATTTAAGCTTAATATGGCGATTAGCTGCCTGTAAATAAGTTAGACTTGCCCAATCTTGCCAGAGTTTAGTTAAAGAAAAAATTTCTTGATCGAGAGGTATAGTACCAGACTCTAGTTTGGAGAGATTAATCATCTCATCGAGCATTGCCATCAGTTTACAGCCCGCCAGTTGCCCCTGGGCGATAAATTCCCTTTCCTCGGCCGGACTTTCACAAAGATCGGCGAGAATCAGTTGATGGAGACTGATCATACTGCTCAATGGCGATCGCAATTCGTGGGCAACCCGTCCCAAAAAACTGCTTTTGAGGTGATTAATTGCCACGGCCATCTGATAAGCGAGGCGAGTTTGCTGTAATTCCCGTTTTAAAGCGTC
>NZ_JASJFB010000281.1:0-12005 GCF_030065455.1 Microcystis sp. M53602_WE12
ACTATAAATCATGAAGGCGCGACGTAGACTGTAGTAAGGGATCAATGAATGCCAGTCACGTCCGTATATTAACAAAACACCTTCAGTAGAAGTAATACTTTGGACTTGAGAGGCAATTTCTAAGTAAATTTTACCATGCAATTTTGTCGGATACCAGAAAGCTCGGTAAAATTGCAGTTGTGATAACAAAATTAAAGCCAGGAAAAACCAGCCTACAGACTGCCAAATTTTCCGTTTTTTCTCTATTAACCCCATGATGGTAAATCCAGAAGCACCGAGGAGAAAGATAGCATTAGCATAGGGATAATAGTTATGAACAAAATGCAAATTGGTAAAAATGGCAACTGTCAATATAAATAGTAAACTTAAGCCATAACTTAGTAACTTTTTTGAGGTGAAAATTGGTAATATTACTAAAGCCATAACGCTGATTATCAATCCGCCAAAAACGTCATTTAGAGTCCTAGTTAGATAATTTCTCCACTCTGACCGAGATAATTTTTGAGCGATAGTTCCAAAGTTCCAATCTCTCAAAGCTTTCGAGGTGATAAGATCTGCTGCCATGGGATTGAGTAGCTTTTGGGCATCGGCAAAGTTAACCCAAATTTTTGCCAGAAGGAAGGGTATGATGATAAAGACAACGACCGGTATCAATAAATCTTTCGCTAAGTTACGAGATGAGTCTTTCTTAACCCAATTAATACCTATCCAGACACAAGCTAAAATTAAAAATCCAGCCATAGTCGTTACTTTAGTCAGACTGGCAGCGATTCCAAAAAGACAGGCTAATAAGGCAATAATTGGCGATTTATAGCGAAAATAAACAGCAATACAGGCAAGGTAAGCTAAAGAGAAAAATAGGGCAGTTGATTCAATCATGAATGTTCTGGCCCAAAACAGATAAAGGGGACTGGCTAAAAATAAACTCAAAAACAGCCAACGGAAAGCTCGCGCTACTTGTAAATAAGATAGGATTACATATATAGGAATCAAACTTAAATAAAAGAAAAAAGCACTCACAAATCTACCAGTTTGGTCAAGGGGAGTCTGGAATAGCTTCACTAAAATTGCCACTATTCCTTGATAGAGCGGAAATTCCATCGGAATTGACCAAGGCACTCCTAAAACAGGGGTTTCATAGGCCAACCAAGGACTACCTTTGAGTAAATAAAAGACCGAGATGGCCGTTTGAGTTTGACGAAAGGCCTGAGCATCTATCAAAGGATTATTCCAGCCTCTGCTAATCCCCCAAAAACTATGGATTAAGCAAGCTGTAAAAATTAACAACAATATTTTCTCAGTCCATGATTTAGAAGCAAGCATATTTGACCATCTCCAGTTTTTTAAATGCATATACGCACACACCCAGGTAGTTTTGACATAGTAATCTAATGCTCTACTATAACCAACGGCTAACGTTTTGACTAAAAATCTCTTTGAGAATATCTGTTACTGTGTAGGTTAACTGCCAATCAGGATAATGATTTTTAAACTTACTCACATCAGAAATCCACCAGATATGATCACCAATACGATTAGTCTCTACATACTGCCAGTTTAACTTTTTATCCGCAATCGCTTCACATTCTTGAATAGCTTCTAACATGGAACAATTACTAAAGCGACTACCACCGATATTATAAACTTCTGCTACTCGCGGGGTCTGATAAAAATGATAGAAAGCATTGACGAGATCGTAACTATGAATGTTATCGCGTACCTGCTTACCCTTATACCCATAAATACTGTATTCTTTGCCAATCATCGTACATTTCATCAAGTAGGATAAAAACCCGTGTAATTGGGTTCCCGAATGACTAGGACCGGTTAAACAACCGCCGCGAAAAGAGGCAGTTTTCATCTCAAAATAACGCCCGTATTCCTGGACTAACACATCCGCTGCCACTTTCGAGGCACCAAACAAAGAATGTTTACAAGCATCAATACTCATCAACTCGTCAATACCTTGAGCAAAATAAGGATGATTTTCGGAGATTTCCCAACGTAATTCTTTTTCTACTAAAGGCAATTCATTCGGTCTATCCCCATAAACTTTATTGGTGGAACAAAAAATAAATACTGCTTGGGGACAGTGTTGACGAGTATTTTCTAATAATACTAAAGTTCCGTTAGCATTGACACTAAAATCCATATAGGGATCCTTTGCTGCCCAATCGTGGGAAGGTTGCGCCGCCGTGTGGATAATTAAGGATATATCATGACTATAGGTTTTAAATATAGCTGCAATAGCTTCATGATCCCGAATATCTACAGCATGGTGAATATATTTATCCCCGTAATCTTGGGATAATTTGGCTCGATTCCACTCCGTTGAAGCGTCTTCGCCAAAAAATACCTGACGCATATTATTATCGATGCCAACGACGGTATAACCCCGATCACAAAAAAACCTGACTGATTCGGAACCAATTAAACCAGCAGAACCAGTTACTAGAATGATCGCCATAACTATATCCTGAATTTTTTGCCTAGTTGTTGAGAAATTTCCCAGGTTGGGAAAACTTTCCCCGACTTTACTAGATATGTTCGCCTTTGTCAATTAAACCCGAGGAGATTCCCTTAACTGCGGCAATTCCCTGAAAAATGATCGTCTTATCCACTAGGAGTGATGTAATGGCGTTTTCTTGCCAGTAATCCCTAATTAAGTCCCCATCTCCCCCCGTTAAAATTATCCCGCTCTCTGGATATAAATTTAACCATTCCAGACTGAATTTTTCTATTCCCGCCAAAATTGTATAGATTATCCCACTTCTTATCCCTTCTGCTGTTTCTTTTGCCCACATCTGCGGTAATCTTTCCGGTAAGGACACCTCTGGTAAGGCTGCCGTCCGTTCCCTTAAACTGGCTAATTGCACCTTTAACCCGGGTAAAATTGCTCCCCCCACTAGCTTTTTATCCCCATCCACTCCCGTAAAAGTTAAGGCTGTTCCCGCATCGATGACTAAACAGGGAAATCCGTATTTTTCTCCAGCACCTAAGACAGCTAAAGCTCGATCGATGCCGAATGTCGGATATAAATCCAGTAAAGGAATATCTTTTAAAGTAATTCTCCGTAAATTGCCATAATTTGCCCATAATTCTCTTTGGTTAGGAACCACGGAGGCGACCATCAATGCACAGTTGCATTTATTTGTCAAGAGTTTAGGGAAAATTTGTTGCAAAAATTCATTACTTAGGGGTTCGTTCAGGTGGGGAGTATCGAGACAAGCTAACAGGGTTTGACCGCAAAAATACCCCCAATGTAGCCGAGAATTGCCGATCATCAAACCTATCCAGTCAGTATCTTGCTCAGTCATTTATTTAGTGGGAAGTGGGAAGTGGGGAGTGGGAAGTGGGGAAGTGGGGTGATGGGGAGAATAAATAAAAATAATCTCCTGACGACCGGCTCCTGACTCCTGACTACTGACTGCTGTTGATCAACGTAATTACCGTCACTTCGGGGGGACAAAAAAGACGACCGGGAAAATAGGTTCCTAAGCCTCGATTGACATATAATTGATTTTCCCCGACTCGGTGAAATCCCTCGGACCATTGCCAGTATCGGACTACTCTGCTAAACTGCCGGTGAAAGGGAACCCATTGACAATATGGTTCCGGCAGCGATCGCCTAAGTTTCTCTAAAACTATCGGTAGGGAACCCATACCCGGGATAGTCACTTGGCCTCCGTGGGTATGACCGGATAACTGCAAATCCACGCGCCAATCCCTTAAAACCATGGCTGTATCGGGATTGTGGGAAAGGACAAGTCTGGGTATATCGGGAGCAATTTGCTCAAGGATTTGCGGTAAAAATTCCCCGGACCAATAATCGGCCAATCCGACGATGGGAAAATTTTCGCCGTAGGGTGTGGCGATTTCATTCCAGAGTACCCGAATTCCCACGCTAGTTAAGGCTGATCTGACGGTTTCCCTTGCGTGGGGAGGATAACTGTCATGATTTCCTAAACAAGCATAAATACCCCCTTGACTTTCGAGAGCTTTTATGCTATCAACTAGGGCAAAAATTGGCCTGGGACTATCGGTAATAAAGTCCCCCGTCAGGAAGATGAGATCGGGTTTTTCTTGATTAGTAATGGCGATCGCTTCTTGCAGGACAGCTACAGGCAAATGCTGTTCATCGCAGTGCAGATCTGACCACTGCACCAACTTGATCCCTTGCAGATGTGCCGGTAGGCCAGCAATTGCGATCGTTAATCTTTCTACCTGTAAGGATTCTAACCAAAAGGGTCGCATCGGTGAGCCGTTGTCGGTGAGTAGTTACCGAAAAATTGGGTGTGTCAACAGTCTATCAATTCCCGATGGGGTTGTTGGGGGATGCTTCCGCAAACATCCCTCTTTTGACCATTAGCCTGGAAATTTACTGATAATTCTTTCCATAGCGGCCTCGACGTTGGCACGACTATTAAAAGCCGACAGCCGGAAATAACCCTCTCCGGCGGCCCCAAAGCCAGATCCGGGGGTCCCCACCACATTGCAGGTATGTAGCAGTTTATCGAAGAAATCCCAACTCGATAGACCTTGGGGCGTTTTTACCCAAACGTAGGGCGCATTTACGCCGCCATGGACTTCTAAACCGGCAGCGGTTAATTTTTCTCGGATAATTGTTGCATTTTGTAAATAAAACTTGACAAGTTCTTGTACTTGTGCTTGTCCTTCCGGGGAATAAACCGCCTCGGCCCCCCGTTGGACAATGTAGGAAACGCCGTTAAATTTGGTCGATTGCCGACGATTCCACAGTTTCCAGAGTTGCACATCGCTGCCGTCGGCCGCTTTGGCCGTGAGACTTTGGGGAACCACGGTTAAAGCGCAACGGGTCCCAGTAAAACCAGCATTTTTAGAAAAAGAGCGAAATTCGATCGCACATTGCCGCGCCCCCTCGATTTCGTAGATGGAATGGGGTAAACTGGCATCGGTGATAAAGGCCTCGTAGGCCGCATCAAAAAAGATAATCGATCCGTTAGCCCTAGCATAATTAACCCAAGCTGTCAAGTGTTCTTTGGTAGCCGTGGCCCCGGTGGGATTGTTGGGAAAACAGAGATAGATTAAATCGACTTTTTCCGCCGGAATCTGGGCAGTAAAGTTATTTTCGGCGGTAATTGGCAGATAAATCAAGCCCTCGTATTCGCCGCGGTCGTTGGCCTCTCCCGTGTGTCCGGCCATAACATTAGTATCAACGTAAACGGGATATACTGGGTCAGTAACAGCGATCGAGTTATTATCTCCAAAAATATCGAGAATATTGCCCGTATCGCACTTAGAACCGTCGGAAATAAAGATTTCATCGGCACTTATCTCACAACCGCGAGCCTGAAAATCATTGACGGCGATTTTCTCCCTGAACCAAGCATAACCCTGTTCGGGCCCGTAACCCTTAAAGCTAGAGCGATCGCCCATTTCCTCCACCGCTTTGATCATTGCCTCGCGACAAGCTAGGGGCAAAGGTTCGGTGACATCCCCAATCCCCAGACGGATAATATTAGCATCGGGATTGGCTGCCGCAAAAGCTTGGACTCGTCGGGCAATTTCTGGGAAAAGATAACCCGCTTTTAGTTTTAAGTAATTACTGTTAATGGTTGCCATAATTATTATTCTCGTTTCAGTCGCAACCTTTAATTCTATAATAGTCGGTCATCAGCCGTCAGTTTCGATCGCCCTCCTTCACGGACTGGGAGTGAGTGTAGGCGGTTGTCTTTCGATATACAATCAGAGAAAAACCTCTTAATAACTGACATTAGTATGGGTGAATCAAAACGTCGTCAATCGGCCCTGGGTGATAAGTATGGACAGGAAGAAAACATCCTGCCTTGGCTACCGATTACCAAAAGTCAAGCATCCCAAGCTTACAAGTTAACCACTAGGGGTGCCTGGATTGGTATAGGAGTTTTAGCTGGGGTTTGGGTAGTTATTCGCTTTGTCGGGCCGGCCTTCGGTTGGTGGAATGTCCAATAACTGGTTAAAGCTGCATCAGTTATCAGTTATCAGTTATCAGTTATCAGTTATCAGTAAAAAACTCCCCACCAGAAAATTAATTTTATTGGTTTGCCAAGATCTGGTCATCGATCGCCAAGTCTATTTCTTGCTGATCGCGACCGGCAGCGAGATAATCATTCTGGAAGGAGTCTGTTAAACCACTGACGAGATCATATTCAGGCTGCCAGTTTAACTCCCGGGTGGCCTTATTAATATCAGCGTAAAAATGTTGAACCCGCAGGGGGAAAGGTTTCTTTTTGCCGAAGTCAAATTTTTTGGGGTTATAGTTAACAATCTCGATTTCCTCGGCATTTTTCCCCATGGCTGCCGCGCAAGCTTTTGCTAAACCGTTAAAAGTTACATAGCGATCGCCAGAAATATTATACACTTGACCGATAGCCTGAGAATTACCCAATACTGCGGCCATGGCTCGGGCCAGATCGACAACGTGACCAAATTGGGTAAAATGTTCCCCATGACCGGGTATAGGAATAGGACGATTACGAACCAAACGGTCAAAAAACCAAGCTTCTAGGTCATTATAGTTACCCGGTCCGTAGATATAAACCGGACGGATAGAAGTCCAGGGTAAACCCATCTCGCTTAAATAGTTTTCTGTCTCGTGTTTTCCCTTGTGGCGACTTTTGGGATCTAGTTTATCCCCTTCTTTATGGGGCATTTGGTCGGATTTTAGATAAACCCCCGCCGAGCTAACATAGACAAAATGCCCGATTCTTTCCCTAAAAATCTGGACGAGGGGCTGAGTATCACTTAATTCTCTGCCATTATTATCGAAAATTGCCTCAAAACTTTCATTTTTAAGCTTTTCTTTCAGTTGCGCTGGATCAGTGCGATCGCCGTGAATCTGTCGTACTCCAGCAACCGGAGCGGGTTTATTGCCACGATTGAATAATACTACCTCATGACCCTGTTCTACTAACACTTTAGTCAAAGAAACACCGATAAATCGGGTTCCACCCATAATTAAAATTTTCATAGTCGCCATTGTCAATATCAAGGTTATATTATCCCTCGATCGGTGCAGTTTAAAAACTGTGCTTTTTAGGTTTGTGTCATCAATCCAGTCTTTTGGGGGGTTCTACCCCCCAAACCCCCCGTTGGGGACGCAAGCGCCGTCCCCAAACCCCTCGCGCATTAGCTTTTCGGTGGGATGCTTACACGCGGCTGTTCATACATTTGTAGCAGTTTAAGAGTGACTGATAATTGCTGATTATCGGTATTTCCGAAAATGTGAGATGCACCCAAACCGAGCGACTTTTAATGCAAGTTTTAAGTAAGCGCCAATTCAGACTTAAATTGTTGGCGAAGTTTCGGTAAAATAAAGGTAATTAGTCAACAGAGTAGGTCAAAATTATGACTTTAGCCAAGGTAAAAAATCCTTATGATCAAGATTTTGCTTTGTGGATAGAGAAGACGGTCAAACAATTAAAATCTGGGGATTTATCTCAAGTTGATTTAGAGAATTTGATCGAGGAGGTGGAATCTTTGGGAAGACGAGATAAAAGAGAACTTAAAAACCGTTTAATTACATTATTTGAACACGGTTTAAAACGGCGTTATCTTCATTTTTACAACTGTTATCGAGGTTGGAAAGTAACAATTAAACGCTGTCAATCTAAGTTAAAAGATATCCTGAAAGATTCCCCTAGTTTATGCAGTTTTTTAACCGATATTTATGATGATTGTTATCAGGAAGCGGTGGAGAATATGCGAATTGAATACGATGTTAGTTTTCCCGATGTTTGTCCTTTTTCTAAGGATATTGATGGCTTATTAAATCATAAGTTTTGGGAAAGTTAAACTCTGATAATAAATCCGTTGAGTAGAGGCACTCTTGCAATAGGGGGAATAAATAATCAGTCTTTAATAACCAGACTTAGTGTGATTTTCAAGAAATTAATTTAAGTTTAACAAGGAGAAAAATGATGACTTTAGCCAAGGTAAAAAATCTTTATAATCAAGATTTTGCTTTGTGGATAGAAGCAACCGTCAAACAATTAAAATCTGGGGATTTATCTCAAGTTGATTTAGAGAATTTGATCGAGGAGGTGGAATCTTTGGGGAAAAGTCAACGCAAAGCGGTCGATAATTTTTTAACTCGTTTATTAGAACATTTATTAAAACGTTGTTATGTGGTTCTTCCCGATTGTTATCGGGGGTGGGAAATTGAAATTAGAAATTTTCGCAAGGAGTTGAAGAAGGAATTTAAGTATTCTCCTAGTTTGAAAAGGTTTATGATAGAGATTTTAGAAGAATGTTATCGAGAAGCTTTAGAAGCGGTGAAAGAGGATTATCCGGACTCTAATTTTCCCGATGTTTGTCCCTTTGCTGAGGATATTGATGGTTTATTAAATCATAAGTTTTGGGAGTATGAAAAATAGGTCACACCCTAATCTTTTGGGGGAATTGCCATCACTTGATTATTATTAATCACCAATTTACCGCCCAATTTTTCGATATTTTCCTTAGCTAACCTGCGGGTTTCTTCATCTTTGCTATTTATCCAGACTAACATCCAAGCACCGACTCTAGGAGCGCGACTATCGGGATTAGTTTCTAAAAATTTTACTGTTCCCCTAGCGGATTTTTCGATAAATTCATTACCAGCAATTTTCGCCCAATCGGCGGCCATTTGATAGGATTTTTTCGCCGCGGGAATATCACCTAAAAATAATAGTTCATCCACTCCTTTATATAACCAAATAAAATAGGCATCGGTAACATCAGGAGTGAGTTTTGATAAACCTTTATTCATAATCTCAATCGTTCTTTCGGGTTTACCGGCATTCAGGGAAGAAGCGACAGACATCATCAAATAGGCGCGGACAAATTTGGGGTCATTTTTGGTGACAATTTCCATAAAATCGGGACTTAAACCGTAACCAGTTTCCCTACGAGCATCCCCATCGCCATAGTATTGTATAAACTGCAACATTGACCAATTGGCTAACATATTGTCAAAGCCAAAAGCTGGTATATTTTTTAATAACTCAACCTGAGCATTTTCTAGGCGAGACTCTTGACGATAATTTCTATCTAATAACTTTTCTTTGGTCAAGGTTTTCACCTTTTCCTGTTGCATTTCCACAATAGCCATGATTAGTCCACCGATGACGGCGACTAAACCCAGAGTTTTAAGTAAGGATAGATTGAGAGATTTTTTTGCGCCTACCATAGCTTTAAATAAAAGTCAATAATCAGTAACGTAAGTAGCTGGTTTTAATTAAATTAAAACATGGATTTTAGGTTCGATCCCCCCTGCCCCCCTTGATAAGGGGGGTGCCGATAGGCGGGGGGATCTCCCCTTTATCCCCCCTGCCCCCCTTGATAAGGGGGGTGCCGATAGGCGGGGGGATCTTCCCTTTATCCCCCCTGCCCCCCTTGATAAGGGGGGTGCCGATAGGCGGGGGGATCTCCCCTTTATCCCCCCTTAATAAGTAGGGTTAATTCATGAATCAACCGCGATGGTAGGGTTAATTCATGAATTAACCCTACGATGAATTAACCTACAAATCACGCCCTTCATAATTATAACCATTTACTTATCAACAAAAATAAAAGATTTTTGGGGTTATTTTAATTAATTTTAATGCCATCAACACAATCAAGCTCGCCGGCGGAATTACTGGTAGAAACATTATCTTCCAAAGGAGTTTCATCCTCACAAACAATACCAGTATAGGCCCCGGCTGCCGTTTGTCCAGCCGCTCCAGCATAATTTTTAATATCGTCATCAAATTCAGGCACTGCATCCAATTCATAGGCGGCTCCAAAAGCATTGGGAGGTCCTACTTCGCTGATATTATAGGATTTTAGGGAAATAGTGGCAGCTTCCAGAGCTAGTTCAGATAAAGTAGCAAAAGTCCCTTTTTCATAACGATAACCCTGTTGGGCGCGATTGATCAATCCCAGTGCTGCGCGAGCTTCTGCTTGCCTACCTTTGGCGATTTGTCCTAAGAGACTCGGTAAACTGATGGCAGCGAGAACCCCCAATAAAATCACCACTACTAACAATTCTATTAAAGTAAAACCCCTCGCTTTTTTTCCCTGTGATTTGATTGCTGAAAAAAGAAGGTATTTCATAGTTAGGCCCTGGCAATATTGACTATATTTTGGGTGTTGGGGTGTTGGGGTGGTCACTGCGTGGGCGTTGCGGGGGGTGTTGGGGTTTTGGGGTGTTGGGGTGTTGGGGTGTTGGGGTTTTAGTTGAAATTCCCCCACTTCCCCCACTTCCCCACTTCCCCATTCCCCCACTTCCCCACTTCCCCACTTCCCCACTTCCCCACTTCCCCCACTTCCCCCACTTCCCGAAAAAAATCAAAAGCGCAAGGTTTCAAAGAGAACATTTCCCTGCCACCTTCCGCTAGAGTATCAATTTTTGGTTGTTATGCCAGAAAGCCTTTAAGCAATCTGGGAAGAATATCTACTGCAATTTGTTACCAGAAGTGCAGGTAGTAGCATTTGTTGCTGCTAATGCTGAAGTAGTAGGCGCAGCTGCTTCACAGATGATTGCACTGAAAGCACCAGAGGTGCTTTGATTTACTGCAGCAGAGTAGTCGCGAATATCGTTATTGTAGGTGGAGATAGCGTTAGCATTATTTACAGAACTGGTGGTAGTAGGAGTAACAGAATCGGGGTAATCGTAGTATTGAGCTTGTATAGATACGGGCAACACGTTGGCAGTCCCAGTGGAGAATGTTCCAAAAGTACCAGTTTCTAAGCGGTAAGCCTGTTGAGCGCGGTTAATGGTACCGAGGTTGTTGCGAGCTTCCGCTTGTCTGCCTTTAGCTACCTGATTGAGGAGGTTGGGGAGAGCGATGGCGGCGAGTACACCGATGATGATAACGACAACTAGGAGTTCGATGAGGGTGAAACCTTTGTTACCGTTCTTTTTGTTGAGAGCTTGGATGAGTTTGAATTTGAAGGTGGAGTTCATGGGTATATCCTTTGGTAAGTGTTTTTTGTTCTCTATGAACAACTTACCCACCTGTTTCAGAAAACCTATCACCCTTGGAAAAATTTTTTTTGGGGAAGTGGGGGAGGCTGTTTCTAGAAGCCACTTCTAGGGATTGGGGAAAAAACCGAAAAGTTTAGCGCCACCTCCCAAGACAGCAACCACCAAAGCTATCAAAATCCCCCGGTTGGTAAATTCCTGATAACCAACCCGTACCGTTAACCCCTCGATTTTCTCGTCTAATACTTTAATATCGCCTTTTAACTCTGCTTTGAGTTCGGCCTGTCCGATTTCTACTTTGGTTAGCCGGTCCTCTACCTTGTCAAATCTCTCATTCATCCGTTTTTCCAGAGAGTCGATTTTACTCTCAATTCTGGTTAGGACAGCTTCTAGGGAATAAGTTACAGTTTCGTTAGACATATTTGCTATACTCCTATAGATTTTCGGGTTTTTGATAGCCATTTATTATAATCCTAAGGGCTGTAACCGTTTCTAGGGGACAGTTCTAGGGATTGGGGAAAAAACCAAAAAGTTTAGCAGCACCTCCCAAGACAGCAACCACCAAAGCTATCAGAATCCCCCGGTTGGTAAATTCCTGATAAGCAACCCGTACCGTTAATCCCTCGATTTTCTCGTCTAATACTTTAATATCGCCTTTTAAATCAGCTTGGCCTATCTCCAGTTTCGTCAACCGGTCCTCCACCTTGTCAAATCTCTCATCTACCTTGTCAAATCTCTCATCCATCCGTTTTTCAAGGGAGTCGATTTTCTCATCCATCCGTTTTTCAAGGGAGTCGATTTTCTCATCCATCCGTTTTTCAAGGGAGTCGATTTTACTCTCAATCCTGGTCAGGACGGACTCTAGGGAATAGGTGACGGTTTCGTTAGACATTTTGCTATACTCCTATAGATTTTTGAGTTTTTGATAGCCATTTATTAGAATCCTAAAGGCTGTAACCTTTTCTAGGAGCCACTTTTAGGGATTGGGGAAAAAACCAAAAAGTTTAGCAGCACCTCCCAAGACAGCAACCACCAAAGC